>JAHEEQ010000039.1 GCA_024640585.1 Micrococcales bacterium | reverse complement strand
GCCAAGCCCACCAGCATCACCTGGGACAACGAAGGCATCGTGGCCAGACTTTGCGCCGCAGCGCAAATTGGCGAACTGACTGAAGGCAAAGCAGACACCAAACTGGCCAAGTCATTGGCCATGAAGTACCAATTGGTGACCCAACACACAAACTTGTTCTTACTGCACGAACGCGCTGAAGAAAACAAGGCAGATGGCTTGCCTCAACTTCAGCAAGTGGCGCAAATGCAGGCGGCAGGCTTTGGTGGGTATGGTTCTGTCACCCGAGCAGCGCCCGACATGAAAGTTATGCGAATGGCTTGCAATTCAGAACCTTTTGCAATCTCAGAATGCTTGTCCGCGTCAAGCTTAGGCGGCGACTATGGCCGCCTGAACACACCTAGCGTTTGGCGCACCAACCGAACAGCATCAGCAAGTCGCAATGATGCGATGCTCTCTTCTGGGATGGATGATATTGAAATACCAGCGTTCCTTAGAAAACTTGCGGATGGGCCTGATGAATTAATCCCTGCAAGTGAAGTAGAAAATGTTGCAAAAGTAGAGGAAACACACAGAGGATGGGCAGATGTAACAGAGCCAGCACCAACAGTGACAATTGATGAGATTGTTAAAACACTTAATACTGTTTCTCTCACATTTACAACCTTTCGCCAAGCATTACAACAAACCTTGAAACTAAGACTGCCACCAGAATACTCACAAATCATTATTGACTTAACTAAAGAAACAAAAGACAGTGCAACGAGTTGGGCACTTTTATTTGAATGGTTGTTTGCACACTATCAGTTAGAGAATTTATTAGCTAAACATACGCAACGCTTGCTAAGGAACCAGTTGAAATTAGTTTCTGAGAAAATTCGATCAGATTCATTTGAACGCTTTGAAAGCGCTTTAGGCAGAAAAGTTGTGTAAATTGAAAAAAAATCGCAAATTTAAACCAGTAACATTTAGCGGACAAACTTTTCCCGTTTTATACAACGGGCGAAGAGTTTTGATAATCGATACAAAAGACGACCTCGATTTCAGCCTAGGCCATACAATTGTTATCATAGATAAAGTAATGAATATTGAAATGGGCTGGGCAGATCAGCAATCTGACGGATCGTATTTAGGCTTCACAATTTATGGGCCTCACGAAATACGAATTTCAGGCGATGACTTACCATGTCTCGCTGCTGATACTTTACGGCAGAACCTTTGGACAATGCAAAACTAATTTGTACAGATTTATATGCACGAAATTATCTGCCCACACTGCGAAAAAGCTTTCAAAATTGATGAAGCAGGATATGCAGATATTCTCAAGCAAGTTCGGGATTCAGATTTTGATCAGCAATTACACGAACGACTTGCCCTAGCCGAACAGGAAAAAATCAACGCAGTTCAACTAGCTGAAGCAAATATTGCAAACGAATTACAAAAAAAATCAGCTAAAAAGGATTCTGAAATTTCAGAACTAAAGGGCAAGCTGGAATCATCTGAATTATCGAGAGAATTGGCTGTTACACAAGCGCTTACTGCGATTGAGAAAGAGCGCGATTCGCTTGCAGTAGAACTTCAACAAGCCCAAAAAGATAAACAAAGTGCGGTTGATCTAGCGCAAGCTCAAATGGCGAATGAGTTGCAAATGAATGCGTCCGCCTTGAAGGCTGATATTGAGGCTTTGAAAGCACAATTAAGTGCCGCTGAGACGGCGAAAAAACTTGCGATTAACGAAGCCGTCAGTGCCGTTGAAAAAGAACGCGATGCAATGAAGAATGACTTAGCAAGATCTGAACTTGAGAAGCAACTTGCTGCAAATTCTTTAAAAGACAAATACGAAACGCAACTCAAAGATAGAGATGAGGCGATTGAACGTTTGCGTGATATGAAAGCTCGGTTATCAACCAAAATGGTAGGTGAAACTTTAGAGCAACATTGCGAGACTGAATTCAATCGTATCCGCGCAACGGCATTTCCCAGAGCATATTTCGAAAAGGACAACGACGCGAGTTCCGGCAGCAAGGGCGACTATATCTTCAGAGATGTGGATGATTCTGAAACTGAGTTGGTTTCCATCATGTTCGAAATGAAGAATGAAAACGATGCAACTGCTACAAAAAAGAAAAACGAAGAGTTTCTCAAAGAACTCGATAAAGATCGCAATGAAAAACAATGTGAATATGCCGTATTGGTTTCACTTCTTGAACCAGAGAGCGAACTTTACAACACTGGAATAGTTGACGTATCACATCGATATCCAAAGATGTATGTTGTTAGACCACAATTTTTTATACCGATAATTACATTACTCCGTAATGCATCGATGAATTCACTCAAATACAAGTCGGAACTTGCACTAGTTCGAGCACAAAACATTGACATTACGAACTTTGAGTCCGATTTAGACGTTTTCAAATCAGGAATTGCGAGAAATGTTGAACTTGCATCCAAGCGATTTCAAACTGCTATTGATGAAATTGATAAATCTATCGATCATCTTAAGAAAACTAGGGATGCGCTAGAAGGGGCAGACAGAAATCTTCGGATAGCGAACGACAAATCACAGGATGTCACTATCAAGAAATTGACTCGTAACAATCCGACAATGGCTGCAAAGTTTTCTGATTTAAAAAGTGAAGAAAAACCAACTTTGGACGAATAGGTATATCTTTGAATTAGAAAATTTCAGTCGAAATGGCCCACTTGACGCTAATCATGGAGATGGCCAGTCTTTACAAAAATAGTGCATCCCTCTTTGCTGAAGGGCTGGTGCTGGCTCATATGGGGACTTCTGATCCACGAGCCTGCAGGATAACGTCCGTGCTCATCCTCAAATACACCTTCCACGACAAAGATTTCTTCACCACCAAAGTGCCTGTGAGGATTGAAATATGTTTCAGGCGCCCAACGGACCAGAGTTGACCCACTGCCCTGCTGCATCAGCGGCATCACAGTTAGGCCAGGTACCATGCCCCGATACCAGACTGCGGTCTTGGTATCAATGACTTCACGCTCCATTTGATCCAGCCCAAGGTGACGAAGTTTGACAAATAGCGTGCACCCCGTTTCGCTAAATGGAGCGTGGGCAGAACCGGGGGGATTCATCAGGTATGTACCTGCGGTGTAATCGCCAGTCTCGTCACTGAAGATGCCATCTAAGACAAAAATTTCTTCACCTAGGTCATGAGTGTGCATATTAAACTTAGAGCCAGGTTCATAACGAACGATCGATGTGGCTTTGGCCACTTCATCACCCTGTCGCTCTAGCATTCGTCTAAGAACACCAGATTCGGGACTGGCGATCCAAGGTAGTTCATTGTGGTCAATCACGACCCTTTGGCCATAGTCCGCATTGATGTTCATCGTTTGCACTTTAGGAGGAAACTCAATGGGCTTTTCCAAGTTCTTGCAACAAACGACTTGTTAAGTACAAACGCGGCACGATAGAGTCGATCTCGATGTATTCATCTTTGGCATGAAAACCCCAACCCGCTAGGCCTAAGCTTTCAAGCACTGCAGCTTTGCCTGAGCCACTGGCAAAACCGGTATCGGTACCACCTCCCGTTACAGGATGAAAAAACAGTTGGCGTCCATCCAACTCGGCATAAATGGCACGAGACTTTTGGGCCAAAGCCATGCCTCGCTCACCCGCCACATAGGGCGGCCGCCCTACATCAAGCGTCACGTGAACATGGGTATCGGGTACACGCTGACTTTCCTTCGTTTTGGCCACCAAAGCCACTTGAAGTTTCTCTGCTGCATCGGATTTAAGCAAACGTACATCGGCAGTGGCAATAGCCTGCGCTGGAATCTGATTTCGTACCGAGCCACCTTGGGCATAAGTCCAATTCAATTGGGCGCCTGAAATATTCTTGGCGATGTCTTGGGTAGCCAACATTTGATGCGACAACTCAATGAGCGCATTGCGACCTTCATCGGGCGCGGCACCCGCATGCGAAGCGCGGCCTTTTACTTCCATTTTGGCAATTGCTGTGCCAGCTGAAGCCAACAAAACGCCTTCTACTTTCGCAACAGACTTGGCGGCCGTAGGCTCATAGGACAAGACCACATCATGCTCTGCCGCTAAGGCTTGAATCAAAGCACCTGAACCGTTCGAGCCAATTTCCTCATCGGGATTGAAAAGTACGGTGACTGTTGCGTAGTTGTTCCAACCCATAGTCTTCAAAATTTCCAGTGAATGCAAAATGACTGCGATACCGCCCTTGTCATCGGCAATGCCAGGGCCATACAGTCGGTTGCCATCGCGCTTGAAGGGCTGGCTAGCCAGGATGCCGTCAGGATAGACAGTGTCCATGTGGGCGATCAGCATCACTTTGAGTTTGCCTTTACCCGTCAAAACGCCTTTGACCATCACCCGATCACTGTCGGTTGTTTTGATTCGTTCGGTTTTGGCGCCTAGGGCGTTCAATTGGTTTTGGGCGTAATCGGCCACTTTCACCAAGCCAGCCAAGTTGGCTGATCCTGATTCAATCAATACCAGTTTTTGCAAGGTTTCGATGACAGCAGGTTGTGCCGCTTCGGCGGATTTGAATAATGCGTCGTCTCGCTGCTGAGCGGTCGCCGCAAAGGAAAGCATCACAAGTACAGCTGTGGCTATTTTGGCCAATGGAGAAATGGGCATGTTGTGTCTAGCGCAATCAAAGAAGATATCCTAGTAGCTTGAGTGTCTGTTGCCTACGAGAACAAACCCGATGAACAGTTCGACGATCAAGTTAACATACCTCATGCGGATCCCCAAGCCGGTTAAGACTATGGAGCATTGACTTTTACATCAGAGAAAGATATGCACCCAACCAGCAAAATTTCGTGTGGGTAATTCAATCGTTTAAAGGTATTCAGTTTTTGAGTTGCCAAATATCACCAGCATTTATTCGTGGCTCGATCAATCTAGCACTTGCTTGAACATCGCCATTTAATGTTGATCGCCACCAATCCGTTGTAATCGCAGCAAGTGTTGCATGATGTGATTCTTGTAGTTCACGCGTGATATTTTCACGAGGAACAATTTCAGTCGCTCGTCCTGACTCACCAGCAAATGTCATGTGGTCTGCATCCTTCAAGACAAGATGAGCTTTATTGCCTTCTGGCAACGCTGCAAAGACGGCTATTCTGCGCTCAGGCGTTGCGCCAACTCCAAGTACATCGCCATCACGCGTTCCAGTGATTGAAAGCAACGGTCTTGTTAATTTCTGAAATGCATTTTTTGCATTACCAATCGCTGGAATTGTTGGTGAAAATGCAATGAACGCAGAGATTCTCGGCTCTGAAATTCCCTCAAAACCAGGGTATCGCTGTCCCGCCATACCCATGGTTGTATGAGCACCAAAAGAATGTCCTGCAAGGCCCACTTTGCTGAGTCGAGTTCTTTGCCAAGGATTGCCTTGAATCGATTGGCGCCTTTCAATTTCATTCAATACAAAAGTAACATCCAACAATCGCGCCATTAATTGTTCAGCCGACGCGAGCCTCCGAAGCACACTTTGCTCAGCAAATGACTTAGCGACTGACCGTACTGCTTCCAAGTCACTGCCGACATGTTGCATGTGAATCACTACGAAACCAGCGTCACTCCAAGCCTTGCCCCAAATAGATCCTCCATTTCGAGTGCCACCCAATCCATGCGAAAAAATCACAATTGGACATGAGCCTGAAAAAGCTGTTTCATTCGGCCATCGAATTTTGACTGGAAGATTGCGCTGACGATGTGAATCAAACCAGCTCTCTTCAGAAACTGAATTACCAAGAATAACGGGCTGAGCACATACCTGTGCGCAATGCACAACTGTTGAAAAAGTAACAGCAGAAACAAGAAGGTTGCGACGAGAGATCATGATTTCTTGGAGATGAAAAAGGAAAACCTTGTTACAAATCTCATGAACTAGCATTAGCCCATATTTTCAGACACACGGAAATTAAATCGAAATTCTATTTAAAACTTCGAAATTCTGCTCAAGGAGTTTTTAATCGACGTACGAGTCCAGATTCACAATTAACTATGGTTTGAAAGAATGGTGCTTGTGCATTCGCCAAATCCAATGCGTCGGTATCCCAACTTGTGACAGTAAGCACGTAAAGTGACTTGATCACCATCCAGCAAGAATGTGCGCGTTTCTCCGTTAACTAAGCTGATAGGTC
>JAHEEQ010000030.1 GCA_024640585.1 Micrococcales bacterium | reverse complement strand
TCGTTGGAATGTTTTTCCCAGGTGACTCTCTCTTGTTTTTAACTGGTCTATTGGTTACCTCCGGGAAAATGACTGAACCACTTTGGCTTGTTATCGCAATTCTTTACATCGCTGCTGTCGCTGGAAATATTGTTGGCTATCAACTCGGTCATGCAATTGGTCCGAAGTTATTTAACCGTCCAAACTCAAAATTGTTGCGACCTGAATACATTGCGAAAACTGAAGAGTTTTTTGCAAAATATGGTCCTCGAGCGATTATCTTGGCTCGCTTCGTACCAATTGTTCGCACTTTAATTACCGCGATGGCTGGCATGGGGCGAATGGATCGCAGAACTTTTATCGTTAATTCAGCAATTGGCGCAATCGCGTGGGTAATTGGAATTACATTGCTTGGCGCATCGCTTGGAAATAACGATTTCGTAAAAGCGAATCTCGAAGTTATTCTGTTAAGTTTCGTAGCGCTTAGCACTTTGCCAATTGCGTTGGAGATTTACCGCCATCGCAAGAATGCAAAATAGTTTTACAAACCCAAATCCTGCAAGGTGTAAGCGGCTAAATACTTATAGCCTGCATCAATAATCTTTTGGCCAGCACCGCGATCAACAATTACCGCAACACCAACCACTATCGCGCCTTCAGCTTCAAGAGCTTCAACAGCTGCGAGAACCGAACCACCAGTTGTTGAAGTATCTTCGACTGCAAGAACTTTGCGACCTTTCACATCTGGTCCTTCGATGCGGCGCTGAAGACCATGTGCCTTTTCGCTTTTGCGAACCACGAATGCATCGAGCTTGCGTCCTCGTCGACTTGCAGAGTGCAACATGGCAGTTGCGACGGGATCTGCGCCAAGTGTGAGTCCGCCCACTGCGTCGAATTCAAAATCCGCACATACATCGAGCATCACATCACCAACCAGTGGCGCTGCCACTGAATCAAGAGTGACACGGCGAAGGTCTACGTAGTAGTCAGCCTCTTTGCCACTAGACAAAATAACTTTGCCATGAACAACGGCTTTATTGATGATTTCTTCACGAAGTGCGGCTTTTGAGTCGGTCATGTGGCAAGCCTACTCAACCCATTTTCACTCATAAAGTGTCTCTATGGGAATTTTGGCTTTAGCGACTAAATCAAACAAATTGCCATGGGCACAAACAGTTGATTTTGACGATACTGCTGCCGAGTACTCCCAAATTGCTGCTATCTGTAAATCCATTTCGCTTGGAGATTCTCGGGGAAGTCATGTGGTGGCATTCAAAGGAATTGCAAAACTACTGCCGTCGCTTCAGGTGTTTTTTAGAACCAATCACTTCAGGGTTTTGTCTTATGTATGCATTGACGAATTGCCCGAAGGAAAATTCGTGGAATGGCCAGACGCTCCAGTTATTTATATAGATACAACGGAAAACGAAGCAAACTTAAATCTTGCGCGACTTAGAAATTGGGACATTGTTAAATCAACACCCGCCGATCTGCAAAATTCAGTTATTTCTGCCGTTGAATCTTACGAATAATCGATCGTGGGACTATTTTTAGAAGTATGACCAAAAGTTTGTAGCGATAACTAGGAATGGAAACAACTTTTCCTCGTTTGTGATCTTTCCAACCCATTCTCACGACGTAATTTGCATCAAGCCAAAGCCAATTGGGAATCTCGGATTTATTAAATTTCGCTCGTGCATGAAATTCCGTGTGCGTGAATCCTGGGCATAGCGCCGAAACTCTTACACCATATTTATTTACTTCGCTAGCTAATGATTCTGCAAAGTTTGTAGCCCAAGCTTTAGCGGATGAGTAAGTACCGCCAGTCATGAATGATGCAACCGAAGAAACAATCAATATATCTCCGCCGCCATTTTCACGCATTTGTGCAGCTGCTGCATGTGAGAGTCGCAAGACTGCAGTTACAAGCACATCCAGCATCGCCTTTTCCAGTTTATAGTCACCGTTTGAAATACTTTGGTTTACGCTAAATCCAGCGTTGTTGATTAATACTTCAATTCGATTTTTCGATTGGCTAACTCGATTGGCTACGTTTTCAAGTTGGGCGGGTTCTGCCAAATCTGCAACTAACACTTCGCAATCGATTCCATACTGCATTGCAAAATCGTCAGCAAGTTTTATTAATCGATCTGAATCTCGCGCTACCAATACGAGATTGTGATTTTCACTTGCAAGTAGCTTTGCAAATTCAAAACCGATACCAGCGGTTGCTCCTGTGACCAATGCCCATTTCTTGGCCATGATTAACGCTTTCTTTGTGGTCGCCATACCACAACAGCAGTAGACGAAACTTGTCGAGTTACTTCATCTAGTCGCTGGTGGAGTCTGAGATTCTCTTCTTCCAACTGCATGATGCGTTGGATTCCAGCAAGATTTACACCAGCGGCTGTTAATTCAGAAATCTCTTGAAGTCTTGCGATATCTCGAAGTGAATAAAGTCGAGTGCGACCATCGGTTCTTCCAGGACTTACTAAACCGAGTCGATCGTATTGGCGAAGTGTTTGTGGATGGAGGTTTGCAATTTGCGCAGCCACAGTGATGCCGTAAACGGCAGCATCAACATCAATATCTGGAAATCCAAACTCTCGTCCCGCCATCACTCACCATCCGGATTAATTCGTGGTGCGCTTGCAGCTTTTGCAAGTAGTTCTTGTCGAGGGTCTTCATTTGCGGTTTCTTGTGCAAATGTTTCAAGTGCAGCTTTTGCCTGTTTCGAAAGTTTAAGTGGAATGGCAAGCTCAACCGTGACAAACAAATCTCCTTGTTTGCCTTTGCCATTTGTTACGCCGCGACCTTTAACTCGAAAAGTTTTTCCAGAAGTAGTCCCTGCAGGAATTTTTAAAGTGATATTTCCACCAGTAACGACTGGAACAGAGATTTGTGCGCCAAGCGTTGCTTCGCTAAAGGTGATTGGGACGGTAATCGTTAAGTTGTCATCCCGTCTTCCAAAAACTGGGTGTGGAGTGACAGTTATTCGAACAATTAAATCTCCAGCAGGTCCACCATTTTGGCCAGCGGCACCGCGACCTGAGAGCCGAATAGCCGCACCATCTTTCACACCGCGTGGGATTTTTATTTGAACTGTTTTGGTGTCACGAATAATTCCGGTTGCATGACAGTTTCGACATGGTTTTTCGATTTTTTGTCCAGTGCCTTGGCAACTATTGCAAGTTTGTGGAATTCCAAAACCGCCTACATTTCTTGAGACCTGTCCCCGACCATTGCATGTTGGACAGGTAGAAACTTTTGAACCCGCTTCGGCTCGACTTCCGCGACAACTTCCACAAACCACATCTCCAGTGATGCGAAGTGGAGTTGTCACACCTTGAAGTGCGTCTGCAAATGAAATAGTTACACGAGTCTCGAGATCATTTCCGCGGCGAGCTCGATTGCCTCCACCGCCAAACATTCCACCCATGTCACCAAAGATGTCTTCAAAATTGAAATTTCCGCCTTGATATTGGGTGCCACCACTTCTTGGTCCGCCGCCCATATAAGCGCCACTAGCTACCGCGTCGCGAAATTCATCGTACTCTTTTCGAGAATCTTCACTGCCGACAACATCGTAAGCTTCGGAAACTTCCTTAAATTTACTTTCAGCTTTTGCATTGTCAGGATTTGCATCAGGGTGAAATTCTTTTGCCAGCTTGCGATATTTCTTTTTGATTTCATCTTGGGTTGCACTTTTGCTAACGCCAAGTATTTTGTAGAAATCTTTCTCTGCCCAATCTGGATTCATTTTCACCCCTTTCGCAAATTGAAATCTTCCCTAATTTCTTAGACAGTACGGACGATGTCTTCGACAGCAACGCGGGCTGGACGAAGTACTCTTCCCGCAAAGCGGAAACCGGATTGGTAAACCGCGGTAACTACGGTGACTATGTCTCCGTTTTCATCTGTAGTTTGATGAGTCATAGCTTCGTGAAGCTCGGGATCAAAATCTTCTCCAGCGGCACCAAACGTTTCAAGTCCGTATTTCTTCATGATCCCGTCAACTGAATCACTTACACTCTTGAAGGCGCCGGTTAGTTCGCCGTGTTCGTTTGCGCGAGCAAAATCATCTAGGACTGGTAAGAATGCATTCAGCACGTCTGCAATCGCGGTTTCACGAGCCAAAGAGCGATCGCGTTCAACCCGTTTACGGTAGTTTGCATATTCCGCTTGCAATCGCTGGATATCGCCGGTTAATTCAGTCAACTTATCTGCTACTTCAGTTTCAACCGCTTCTTCTTCGGCTATAGCCGCTTCGAGGTTTTCCTCGAAGCCAGCCATTCCGTTTTCGTTTTGTGAGCTAGACATTATTTGTCCTCGTCGATTACTTCACCTTCAACAATGTCTTCATCTTCAGAAGATTCAGATTGAGGTTCCGCTGAAGAATTGGCGTAGAGAGCTGCACCGACTTGTTGTGAAAGTGTTGCAACTCGTTCGCTAGCGGACTTGATTGCATCTGTATCAGTTCCCGCTAGCGCAGACTTCAAATCTGCAACAGCACTTTCAAGATCGGTCTTTTGTTCGGCAGAGATTTTGTCTTCGTTTTCTTTAACGAACTTCTCAGTCTGGTAAACCAAACCTTCAGCAAGGTTGCGAGTTTCTGCTTCCTCTTTGCGTTGTGCGTCTTCAGCTGCATGCGATTCAGCATCCTTCATCATGCGATCAATTTCTTCTTTAGAAAGTCCTGATCCGCCTGTGATTGTGATCGACTGAACAGTGCCGGTTCCCAAATCTTTAGCACTCACGTGCACGATGCCGTTTGCGTCGATGTCGAAAGTAACTTCAATTTGCGGTACACCACGTGGAGCTGGTGGCAGACCAACAAGTTCGAAAGTTCCGAGCTTCTTGTTGTACTGCGTCATCTCACGTTCACCTTGGTAAACCTGAATGCTTACAGCAGGTTGGTTGTCATCAGCAGTAGTGAAAATCTGTGAACGCTTGGTTGGAATAGTCGTATTGCGTTCGATGATTTTCGCCATGATTCCACCTTTGGTTTCGATACCAAGTGTCAAAGGAGTTACGTCAAGTAGCAAAACATCTTTCACTTCACCCTTGAGCACACCTGCTTGCAAAGCTGCACCTACTGCCACAACTTCGTCTGGGTTTACACCTTTATTTGGTTCACGCCCACCAGTTAGTTTCTTGATAAGTTCGACAATCATTGGCATGCGGGTTGAACCACCGACCATAACTATGTGATCAATCTTGTCGACTGAAACGCCTGCATCTTTGATAACTTGTTCAAAAGGTTTGCGAGCACGGTCAACCAAATCTGCAGTGAGTTGTTCGAACTGGGCGCGAGTCAAAGTTTCATCCAAGTGAAGTGGACCTTCAGCTGATGCTGTGATGTATGGAAGGTTTATAGAAGTTTGCATTGATTGAGAAAGTTCAATCTTTGCTTTTTCTGCAGATTCTTTCAAACGTTGCATCGCCATTTTGTCTTTAGACAAATCCACATTGTTTGCATTCTTAAATTGTGCAACTAGGTGATTGATGATCTTGTCATCCCAGTCGTCACCACCAAGATGGTTGTCGCCGTTTGTTGCTTTAACTTCAACAACTCCGCCACCAATGTCTAGAAGTGAAACGTCGAATGTTCCACCACCGAGGTCGAATACCAAGATGGTTTCCTCTTGATCAACTTTTTCCAAACCATATGCAAATGCGGCGGCGGTTGGTTCGTTGATGATGCGCAAGACATTTAATCCAGCGATTTCGCCAGCTTCTTTTGTTGCTTGACGTTGAGCGTCATCGAAGTATGCAGGAACTGTGATTACTGCATCTGTGATGGTTTCACCTAAATACGCTTCAGCATCGCGCTTCAATTTCATCAATGTGCGTGCGCTGATTTCTTGTGCGCGATATTTCTTATCGTCAATGTCAACGTTCCAGTTGGTTCCCATATGACGTTTTACAGAACGAATTGTTCGATCGGTATTTGTTACAGCTTGACGCTTTGCAACTTCACCAACCAAGACTTCGCCGTTCTTAGCGAAAGCCACGATTGATGGGGTGGTTCGAGCACCTTCAGCGTTGGCGATAACGGTTGGTTCGCCACCTTCTAGTACGCAAACCACTGAGTTTGTGGTTCCTAAGTCGATTCCGACTGCACGGGCCATGTTTTCCTCCAAAGTAGATGGGTTATGGGCATAGGGTAAAGCCAAATCCTGAATCTGTCATTTCGAGCATCA
>JAHEEQ010000127.1 GCA_024640585.1 Micrococcales bacterium | reverse complement strand
TCGCTGTTCCAATCGATTACGAAAACATCAGGACCGGAACATTCAAGATTTCGGTTCTGCGTTACGCCGCACAAGACCCTGCCAACCGCATCGGCAGCTTGATCATTAACCCTGGTGGACCGGGCGCTTCCGGCGTGGATTACGCCTATAACGCCGAATATATCTTCGACCCAGACCTGACCGACCGCTATGACATCGTGGGCTTTGACCCCCGCGGAGTATCGAGATCGGCGCCCATTACCTGTTACAACGACCAAGAGACCGATGCCAACTATGCATCCGATAGCAAGCCAGACACCTTGGCCGAATACAAGCAGACGATCGCAGACACAAAAGTATTTATCCAGAAGTGCTTTAACAAGAATGAACATCTGACATCTTTTAGCACCGCAAATGCCGCGCGCGATATGGATATCTTGCGTGCTGCGCTCGGTGAGAAGAAGTTGAATTACTTAGGTAAGTCATATGGCACATATATGGGTGCACTCTATGCAACTCTTTTCCCTAACAACATCGGTCGCGTTATTCTCGATGGCGCCGTCGATCCAACAATTTCAAGTCTTGAACAAACTAAGACTCAAGCAGTTGGTTTCGATAATGCACTTCAAGCTTTTATCAAAGATTGCATCTCTTTAAGTTCATGCCCGCTTCCTCGTAATCAAGCGGCAGCAACAGAGGAGCTTCTTAATCTCTGGCATAGCGCAGCAGAAAATCCTCTGCCACTCAAAAACAAAGATGATCGTCGCACAGTTACAGAATCACTTCTTGTTCTCGGTACAGCTTCAGCCCTGTATGACAGTGGCGAAGGTTGGCCTGATTTACGTAAAGCAATTAGAGAAGCTCTCAACGGATACGGTGATTCATATATTGAGTTAGCTGACCTCTACACCGGCCGCCAACAAGATGGTCAGTACCCCAACAATGAATTTGATTCAGGTGCAATCATCGATTGCCTAGATTTCTCAGATGAGCGCACACCGCAACAGATCCGCAAAGATGCGCAAGAGGTTGCAAAGGTTGCACCGGTCTTCGGTCCATACATCGCCTATAGCGGTCTCACTTGTAAGTACTTCCCAACACCTGCACCAACACAGGTAACGAAGACCAAGACCAACGCGACAATCGTCATCATCGGCACCACCGGCGACCCAGCAACACCATATGTATGGGCAAAGGGCCTGGCGCGCTTGCTACCGAATTCACGCTTACTGACATTCGTCGGCGATGGTCACACCGGCCAAGGGCGCGGAAATGCCTGTATTGATGACGCGGTAGATGCCTTCTACCTGCACGGCACACTGCCCGCCAAAGACCTGCGCTGCACCGCCTAACCTTCAACGGCTAGTTCACAGTGGTAATGACCACCCCCGAAGGTGGTGAATAATTTCCCCATGCGTTTAGACCATGTTTCATATGTGACTTCCCACGATCAACTTGCAGACACAGTGCAGCGCCTCGGTTCACGCCTTGGTTCTACATTCGTTGACGGCGGAATTCACCCACGCTTCGGAACACGCAACTTCACTGCGTCACTGAAGAACGGTCAATACATCGAAGTTGTCTGCCCACTTGATCACCCATCGACAGAACAAACTCCATGGGGCAAGGCTGTTTCACAGAAAGCCAATGAAGGCGGCGGATGGTTTACCTGGGTCTTCTCAACTAAGGACATCGCACCGATCGAGCAGAAGTTCGGTCGCGAATCAATCGAAGGCCACCGCACACGTCCAGTTGGTTCTGACCTTAAGTGGAAGCAGATCGGCGTTAAGGAGATCGCAGAAGTTCGCGAGTTCCCATTCTTTATTCAGTGGTTAACAACAGACCACCCATCACAAGATGGCACACCTCTTTCAGAGATCGAGAAGATTGTTATCGCAGATAAGGATCAGCTTGCAGATTCTTGGTTCAAGGATGAAATCCTTGCAGCACTTGGCGATATCGCAATCGAGTGGGTTGATCCATCAACAAACGACGATCAATCAGGCATTGTTGCAGTGCACCTCTCAACACCTAACGGTGTTGTAGTTCTCGACTAAGCACAATTACGCAGAGTAGAGTGAGACCATGACAACACAGACATGGCTCCTCACAGGCGGCGCAGGCTATATCGGATCCCATGTCGCAGATGAATTCCTTGCAAGCGGCAAAGACGTTGTCATCTATGACTCCCTCTACCAGGGTCTCGAGTCACGCATCGAATACCTCCGCAAGAAGTACAACAAAGAGATCCCACTGATTGTCGCTGACATCCGCGACCTCGACACCTTTAACAAGACCCTCGAGCAATACAAGCCCTACGGCATCGTCCACACCGCAGCGCTCAAAGCAGTCGGTGAATCCATGGAGAAGCCCGACGAATACTTCGAGGTCAACTTCCACGCCACAACAAAGATGCTCGAGATCATCGCATCCCACGACATCCACCACTTCATCTTCTCTTCCACCGCAGCCGTCTACGGCGCACCCGATCATTCAAACCCAATTAAAGAAGATGATGAGAAGAACCCAATCTCTCCATACGGCGCATCAAAGCTTGCCGCCGAAGGCGAGGTAAATAAGTTCCTCACAACACCTGGTAACCACGGAACATCTCTGCGCTTCTTCAACGTCGTAGGCACAGCAGCACCAGAGCTAATGGATAACTCAGTTGAGAACCTCGTGCCCATCGTTATCAACAAGCTCAAGGCAGGCCAACCACCTGTTATCTACGGAACCGATTACCCAACACCAGATGGAACCTGCATCCGCGACTACGTCGATGTCCGCGATATCGCACGTGCTCACCTTGCTGCAGCAGATTCCACAGCAACCCTGCCTCTTGCAATGAATGTCGGAACAGGCCGCGGAGGCTCTGTCCGCGAAGTAATCAAGCTTGTCTGTGCTGCAGCTGGTAAGCCAGAGGTTGTGGCAGAAGAGAAGGATCGTCGTGCCGGAGACCCAGCATTCTTATGTGCTGATGTTTCGCTAATCAAGAACGCAATCGGATTTATTTCAAAGTACTCACTTGAAGCAAGTGCGGAGAGTTTGTTTAAATTTCTCTGAGTAATAAATCAGGGATTTCTTCGACTCCAATTTTTGACCTCAGCAGCTAATTGTTTTCCCGTCCATGCGGTTGATTCAAGCGCTTCGAGGCGTTCATGCCAAGGTTTTATATTGCTTTCGGAAACTTTGACTAACTCGTGGACGGCTTTATTTCTGGAATCTGCCCACGCTTTAACACGAATAAAAAGCTTTCTATCTCTATCCGAAATAGATTCAGTTTTTAGTAATTCGAACACCCACCTACCTAAAGTAGTGATTTTTCGACTACCAAAATGTTTCAAAAAATAACTTTCAATCCGATCGGCCATAAGTGACTCAGCTATACAAATGGCTTCAATCCAGTATTTGTTTTCTAAAGCAGCTTCCATGTAGCCATTGCAATTTCTGTGCAATTCACGTTTTAGGATGGATATTTCACCTGAATCTGCACTAAGTCTGTCGAATCGCTCCACCATGACTCGAACCCTCCCACCACCCACCGACAACCTCAATACCCCACCCAACAAAGATCTGACCACCCACTCCCCATAAAACCTCCACCCCTCTGCGAGAATTACCCCCACAGACAACCGAGTTCCTCTTGGAGCAGATCAATGGCAAGTAAGAGCAAGCGCGCACGTCAGGCAGCTGCCAAGGCAAAGACCAAATCAGCCTGGCCAGTAATTCTCTGGGCACGCGCCGCCGCTTTCGCCGGCTACCTCCAAAACCGCTACGGACAGTTCAGTGACATCCGAGGGTTCTATGGAATGCGCTTTATGGATGGACAACACCACTGGCCATATGACCCACAACTCAGAGCAGATGGCAGCTCTCTTGCCGGTCGAATATCCAGCAATCACAGGTGTTGCAATCTGGCTCTTAACATTCATTACTCCATCTAGTGGAATCCCACTACTCAACTATTTCGGAATTAACGCGCTCATCCACGCTCTCTTCTTTGCTGGAACCGGCTACTACATCAAGAATCTCACAAATAACTCGACTGCTTACCTATTTGTATTGGCACCTGCTTGTTTCATGGCCCTAAACCTCAACTGGGATATGTGGGCAGTGCTACCGATGGTGGCGTCGATCTATTACTTCGAGAAAGAGAAGTGGAATATCAGTGCAATCCTGATTGGTGTTGCTATCGCGGCGAAGTTCTTCCCACTAGTACTTCTATTGCCTATCGGAATCTACTTTCTAAAGGGCAAGCAGATTAAAGAAGGACTGAAATATCTAGGAATTACAGCACTCACATGGTTGGTATTCAACTTACCTGTAATGGTTGTTTCTTTTGATGGCTGGAAGTACTTCTACACATTTAGCTTCAACCGTGGGCTTGGCGATGGATCAATCTACTCAGTAATCGGAAAGTTAGGCTTAGGCCAGATTTACTCCAACCCTCTCTACTATGTTCTTAATATTGCACTATTTGGCGCCTTCATCCTCTTCCTGCTCAAGAGAAAAGTAAATCTTTCGCTCGCTCAAACTGCCTTCTTCACGATGTTTTGCTTCACATACTTTGGGAAGCAATACTCGATGCAATATGTACTGTGGTTGGCGCCTATCGCAGTCATAACAATTGCTTCATTGCCGAAGAAATACATCATGCCTGCCACATATATTTATGGTGCATGGCAAGGGATTGAGTTGCTCTTCAGAATCACATATTTTCAGAATTGGGTGACCAATTTGAGTGCTACGCGAGGTAACCAAGTTGAAAATCCGATAGCCGACAATTTGCATGGCGGAACCGCAATCATGAGATATTTATTGATAATTTCATTCGCTCTCGTCCTCTCGCAGAAAATGACGCAAGATTCCTCTTAAAAGCGATCGTTTCAATTAAAGTGCAATTAAGGCCGACTACTCAATATACTTGAAGCATGAAAAAGTTACTTCGTAGGTATCTTGGAGAGCTAACTTGGAAAAAAATGGGCCAAGCAAAACAAGAATTCAAGTGGCGCAAAATAAATAACCACGCGGCACCGGAATTGAAGAATTACTTGGTAGAACTTCTCGATTCGAATGAAGGGTTCTATGTCGAGGTAGGATCAAATGATGGCCGAAGTTTTTCAAATACATACTTTCTGGAAAAAACTCGAAATTGGTCCGGGATGCTTATAGAACCAATTCTCCATAAATATTTTGAGTCGAAAAGTACAAGAGATAACACCCGAAATATCTTTATTTATGGCGCATGTGTGGACAGAAATTATAGTGATTCAAACGTCAAAATGTACTTTTCCAATCTGATGACTACCTCAGATCTTGGAAATACTAAACAATGGGCTGAAGCGGGAAGCAACTTTCTTCAGAAAGAGGAAGAAGTTTTACCGTTTTGAGCACCAGCAATAGTTCTCGCGGATGTATTTGAGAACAATGGAATAAAGAAAGTTGATTTCTTAAGCATCGATGTCGAAGGTGCGGAATTAAGTGTCCTCAAAGGAATTGATTTCGACAAATGTGAAATCAATATAATCTTGATTGAAACTCCACAAGAATCAGAATCAATAAGTCTCCTAATTGGTAATGGATATACCCATGTCCAGAATTTAGGAATTAATCACATTTTTGTCAGAAATTCCTCATTACCAGTAGCGTCTTAACCAAGTTTGTGCCAAGAAAGTAAGTAGAACCCACTGAATAGAAATGAAAAACAAAAGGTACGACTTGATCCTTTTCAACAAAGTCGTCAAACTAGCAATAATTAGAAGTGTCACCAAAGGTATGACTGAAGACCAACGCGCCCAGATAAATTGTGGTGAATCCAACCTAAATAGTGGGAAATACTTGATCCAGAAAGAGTCGCTCGCCGAAAAAACTAAAACGTAATTTAATACAAAAATCGAAATCAAACTCTTGGCAAAGAGAGTTGAACTCCGAACTTCAAGCGCAATTTTCTCTCGAAATTTCCATACAAACGCAAATAATACGATGTAAGTAAATATCCCAAATAAATCCCTTAACAAATGAAAGTTGAGAACTATCAGAACGCCCATAAAGCCAATAGAGACAGCAGGGAATATTGCAGAAAAAACAATCCAGGGCAGATCGAAAATAATTTTTCCTATCGTGCTCACTTCTAGGTTGAAAGGAGTGTCCCAACGGTGGGGTAGAAAGATATAGGCAGCGAGATACATCATCGAGTACATAGCTAGAATCACTAATGAATATCGAGAGCGCTTGTCAAAGAAATAGAAAATACCCGCCAGACAGAGAACTATAAGAGCGGTGAAGGGCTTACTGATGAGGGCGATTGAAAATACCAAATGATAACTGCGTACCCTTAGTCCTAACAAAATTCTACGAAATACCAAGAAGAAAATTGGGAAAATGAGCAGGTATCCTAAATTATGGACATAATTCAAATCTTCAATATAAGTTACAGAAAGAGCGGAAAAAATCGTTACCCACATTTTCCAATTCGTGTCCCAACTAACAACACATGAAGCTGCTAATCCAAAACACAACAATTGAGTTACGAGAACAAGAAGCCTTAGAGTTTCAAATGATCCAACTTTAGGTTCCAAGGAACCTAAAAGAATAATAAAGCGAGGAATTAAAACAAAATAGCCTGGAGCATCACGATAGAACAAATATTCTAGCGGCGAGCGAATTGAGCTATCTTTTATCCAACTAATTTCGTCGTCCCAATTCTGGCTGTTAAATGTCACCCCTGGTAACCAAAAAAGACGAATATTTACAAACAGCAACGCAAGGAAAGACACCACCAAGTATTTTGATTCTTTGATTTTCCCCATGGTAGCTTCCACTCAGTTCAATCCAAATGCATGAGCACCTTGGCTTACATGCGAACCAAAACTCTTAATGACCGCGGATATAACTATTATGAAAACCAGCAATAAGGACCTCAAGACTGTAAAATTTTGAATTACATGATCGGAAAGTGCAAACGACATCACAAGGTAATTTGTCAGTACGAGATAGACACCTAAGAAGAGTGAAATAGAAAATAAAATAATATCTTTATTGACTGTGTATTGCATGTAGGAGACAACAATTATCACACAGATTATCAAAGCATTCTTTGTAAATGATTCGCTTGGTCTTGGAAGATAAAGCAAAGACAAAAACATAGGAATAAGCATCGCCAAGTGGCGATCTTGGAATAAAATCGATATAACAAAAGGTAAAGCAACAATTAAATCTAAATAATGTAAATAGGGAAAAGCCAACCCAATTAAAGGAATCACAACGAGAATCACTTTTTCTTCTCTTTTGAAGAGAACTACAGCAAGTAGAACCAACGATAATGCGAAGAGACTGATTCCAGCAATTCTTGCAGTTTCAAAATTGAAGATGTCTGCCTCGAATAAGAGCGAACTTAATCCCAAAGATTCGAAACCAGTCAGGTTCCTATAACCTTGAGTGGAGATATGCGAAATCCAGTCACCATATTCATTTAAAATCCCAAATTGATAAAGTAATAAGAAACCAAACAGAAATACGGATAAAAATTCCTTATACCAACTCCGATTAGTCCATAAAAAGTACACAAGAAATCCAAATATCAGATTTGGCTTTAGCTCACATGCCAGATAAATAGGTATCAACAGTGAAATCTTGAGGAACTTATTCGCGAATACTTTTGAAAAGTAAATACAGATTGCAGCAATACCGAGAACAAAACCGGTCACTTGGTTATTTATAACCATTTCCCTTACAGGAGCACTCAAAAGTAATAATCCAGATATAGATGTCGTATAAAATTTAAATTTGAGCTCTCTTAGAAAGATGAAGAAAAAAAACGAAACCCCAACGATGTTTACAATTTGCCAAATAATCGGAAAATGGACGATATTGAGAGATTTTCCAACGACATAAAAAAACCTTGACCCCAATGGCGCGGAAAAAATTGGAGAACCGCCGTCATAAGGATCAATTCCAGCTACTAATTTTTGACCTCCGCTAAAATATATGGATGAATCCGCTAATGAATGCGGCCCACGGAGCGTTAAAAAAAGGAAGCAAACGCTAAAAAATACGAATTCAGTCCTTAGCGAAATCTCGGTCCGAGAAATCCTTGATAGCATGACCACAGTCTATTTGGGTTCGTCTTAATACTTAGTATCGCCGTGAGAAAGGGTGATTGATGAGAATTCTAGTTACCGGAGGAGCGGGATTTCTGGGTTCACACCTTTGCGAACGCCTAATTGACGAAGGACATGAAGTAATTGCAGTAGACAACATGTACACAGGTTCCCGTTCAAAAGTTTCCTCCCTTTTGGAAAATCCAAATTTTGAATTAATCCGCCAGGATGTAACAGAGCCGTTGAATTTTGAAGTAGATGGCATTATGAATCTGGCCTGCCCTGCATCACCCGTTCATTATCAAAAATTTCCTGTTCAAACAATTAAAACAAGTGTTCTCGGAGCGATTAATGTGCTCGACCTTGCGAACAGACTTAGAGTGCCAGTATTTCAGGCATCAACCAGCGAGGTATACGGCGACCCGTCTATATCTCCGCAAAATGAAGAATATTGGGGAAATGTAAATCCCATAGGAATCAGAGCATGTTACGACGAGGGTAAGAGATCTGCGGAAACCCTGTTTTTTGATTTTCACCGGCAATTTGGCACTCAAATAAAAGTTGCAAGAATTTTCAATACCTATGGTCCAAGAATGAGTTTCAATGATGGGCGAGTAGTGAGCAATTTTATTGTTCAAGCACTAAAGAATGAGCCAATATCGATTTATGGTGATGGAAGCCAGACCCGCTCATTCTGTTATGTCTCAGACCTGATTGACGGTTTTATTAAATTAATGTTCTCAAACGATAACGTCACAGGCCCAATCAATTTAGGCAACCCTCGAGAATTCACAATGCTTCAACTCGCAGAGAAAGTAATTAAAGCGACGAATTCAAGATCTTCAATTGAGTTTCATGAATTGCCACAAGATGATCCTAAACAAAGAAAACCTGATATCACAAAAGCGAAAGAAATTCTGAATTGGAATCCTGAAGTAGACCTCGAGAAAGGTTTAGCGCTTACGGTTTCTGAGTTTTTAACAAGAATATGAAGATCCAATCTGCTGGAAGACTTGGGAATATCCTTTTTATTTGGGCTTATGCATCGTATCTACAAGAAAATTCAATATCGAAAAACCTGGTTATCTTCGCAGATAAATACCACACCACAATAAACAAAGAACTAGAACAGATCCAAAGACTCTTAGGTGATGATGCTGTTAAATTCGAAATCAATAACCGACTAGGTTTCTTTCTTAAGTGCTTGGATAAGTTAACTGCCGTAATGCCAAAATTAGGACTATACGCTCAAAAGAAACTTCGAATTTATAGTGAACAAACCGACTTAGAAGTTCAAAATGCATGGATTCTGAGGGGTTACTTCCAAGATTTGAAAGTAATTTCCAATATCGATTCTAAAATTTGGCAGAAGTTGGAGAGGATAGTTCAAAATCAAGCTTTAGAAGGAAGATTGACGGAGAGACTTCCCTTCCTAACTGAACCGTATCAGGCGATTCATGTTCGCTTAACTGACTACGTAGGTTCTGAATTCGGCGTGATTGATCTAAACTCTCAGATTGGCTGTCTCCAATCAGGCTTGAAATTAGTGATATGTACTGATGGGACGCGAGAAGATATTGAGAAACGTTTTAGTACGACTAATTATGAAGTGATTACACCAGAGAATTCATCTGCTTGGGAGACTCTTGCAATCTTAAGCGGAGCTGAAAATCTTATTACTTCAAACTCGACACTATCCTGGTGGGCGGGATTTCTGGCTTGCCATACAGGCAAGAGTGTTTGGACTCCCAAATATTGGAATCCGGCCGGAACCACCTCTAAAGGTTTGCAAGCTGGATCAGTGAAAACATATATCCCGATATTCGAGTAACTAAAGATAACGTTGACTTACTGACGTGACGCTATCGGTCTGATTTATTAAAGAATTACGAAATCGAAACATTCGGAACGATCGAACATCTCCGAGGGTCATGAACATTCCATCAGCGCTTGTAAATGCAGGGGTATTCATTTCTTGAGCTGCCAAGGCAAACTTACGTGAAACGACGTATGCCTGACCGCCGGCACGAATATCATTAGGCAAAATTGATTTTGCTAGACCGACCTGTTCTCTGATTAGTAGCCGGCTCCCGAATCTACTATTCACGAATCTTGAAAGAGTGCAGGCTCTTTGGAGTAATTTAAGTGCGAGGTCGAATACGTTCTTTAAATATAAATCAATTCTGTCAAGTGGCCCAGTGACGAGATAACCCAATTGAAAGAAATCAGGTTGCAAATCGAGAGCCATTTTCAATTGTTCCAAGTTCCATTTTTTCGTAATCAAGAAATCATCTTCGAGTATGAGTGCAAATTGATCATTTGATTCCAGGAATTTAGCCATGGCAAACTGATGTGATTTCCAAGTTGCAGCAACACCAGGGGCCACATATAACTCAGTTTCAAGTAAGGAATCCATCCTCACTGCCTCCACTCGATTTATAGGGAGCATTAAAGCCGAGGATTGCGACACTACTGACTCCCAGCGGTCAACTCTCGCCGCAAGATTAATCACGTAAGCATTCACAATCTGATTATGTCGTAGAATCAAGCATGATCGTAATTTCGGCACTAAAAATTGTAAAAAAGTACCTAAAAGCTTCGCTTGTGCAAATTAATAGAAAGCTTTTATCGCTAAAGTATCTATATTTCAAACCTAAATCGACCGGTGAGTTGAACTACAATGCCAACCTGTTAGTCGTGAAGAAAAAAGTTTATGCACCGATAGCAAAAATATGTGTCGAAAGTTTTATACATTTTCACCCAAAGTCCTCAGTTACGGTTCATGTAGACTCGCAAACCTTTGCCGAGGTATCTAGAAAGCTAGATAAGTTAAATAAGCAAGGAAAAGTTAAACTCAAGATAATTGAGAACGAGGAGAAATCTTGGCAAGACTCTAAACTTGATTTAATTCTTTCATTATCTGAGCCGAATCAATTCTTTATGGATGCCGATCTCAAATGGAATGGACCTATGGCACCAATTGAAGAAATAACTCTATTTGTAAACGAATTCAACTTTAAGGACAACTCCTTTTACTCTCCTTTAACGTCAAGCAAGTGGTTTGAGGAATTTTCCAATGCAACAATGAAGAATACCTCCTTCTTTTATTGGGGTGGCTATGCGCCAAAGCCACAAGATGTCGAAATGATTCACGAAATTATGCGAAAAATCGAAAAAGTGACCTCAAATCAAAATCTTGAAAAGTCTTTTAATGAAAGCACCCAGCGAATAAGTGAGCAAATTGCATTGAGTCTTTTAGTTGAAAAAACAGGAAAACCCATTCGCTACTTGAAAGAGTCAGATGGATTTAAAGATGGCTCATTTGTGGAATCAAGTTATTTTGGTGCAACCGGCTCATCATTCTAGGAAGCTGGCTATCTTTTGAATCCAATAAGGCATCCATAAGGCTTCTATCTGTCCAGGATTGAAATTATATGGATCGTGATTCTTGATTAAATTATCTATTTCGGAACGATTCCAAGATTCAATCGAGATTACTTGTGGGTAGAGGTGTTCAATTGAAATCCACCATTTATCGCGAGCGACAATTGGCGTTAATCCCCTGTAAAGGGCCTCCCAAAGTCGATGGGTGTCCACGCCATTTCCCCGTACTGCAGCTATGAACCCGTATTTGGTACACGTCCGATCATATTCCTTTGGTGAAAGGCGTTCTGAAAGTAAGACCCACCTTTCATTCATCGAACTAAACGTTTGAATGACGTCCTGACGAATCGGATGGGTTGCGCTCAAAGGCCCGAATAAAATGCGATTCGAAGCCGATGGCTTTCTTGGCCTGTAAGTTATGTATCTAGGATTTCCATTTACCCCGAGACGAAAATTTTCTAACCCTATTGGAACGGTAAAGACATACTTATTATCAGAAATAAAAGAATTTTGCAGGAAAAGGGCCTGCACTGACTGAGGAATATTTCTGGGCATTTCGTGAAATTCATAATCGCTATTTCCTGTAATTATGACTTTCGCCGTCAATTTACCCTCATATGTATTCAGAAATTCTTGAAGGTTATGGCTTTCACAGAATATAACTTGTGCATTTATTGGGGATTCAAATTTGTTAAAATTTCTCCATCGAGGTGGCTTGTAAACAAAGTCAGCCAGGTCCGAGAAGGAATCACACGAAATATACGGTGAAGAGTTTCGTCGCCACCTTAGAAGGCGTTTGTAATAGATGAAGGCAACTTTTACCCTTGATGGCCTCGATGTGCTCATGGTCCAAAAGTCTAACTGCCTAAACCATTTTAAATGAATATACCCGTACACTAAGGCGTGCTTATTTCAGTTCAAGTGTTGCAGAAGTATTGGGGTGTTAACCCACGTACTATCGTTCATGTAGGCGCTCATAATGCGGAAGAACTAGAAAATTATGCAAGCGCAGGATGGGGTCCAGTAACATGGATCGAAGCGCAACCCCTAAAGGTTCAGGCACTCGCAAATAAGCTTCCGGAATCACATAAGTTAATTGAAGCGGCCGTTTGGGATTTAGATGGTGTTGAATTAAGTCTTAACGTAATGACAAATACTGAATCCACTTCGTTACTTAATTTAGGAACTCACGCAAAAGAGCACCCTACGGTTACGTTCAGCCACACAATTCCAGTCAAGACGAAAACGTTGTCAACATTATTGCAAGGTAATGCTGCTCCTGAATTGCTTGCTCTAGATATTCAAGGTGTTGAATTACGCGCCATTAAAGGCCTTGGAGAGCAAATTGCAAAAGTAAAGTGGGTCTATTGCGAAGTAAATAGAGAAGAACTTTACGAGGGCTGTTGCCTTATTGAAGACATCGATCAATATTTAGAATCATACGGTTTTAAACGGTCAGTAACTCGATGGACTATTCACAATTGGGGAGATGCGCTTTATGAGAACACAAATTTAGTTTCTCGAGCAAGCTTTTCCCAAAAACTTCAACACACATTTATATTCACAACCTGGAAAATTCACTCAGCTCTATCGTTTGCTAAAACTATTATTCACAGACTACTTAAGCATTAGAGATTTAATTCGACTTACTTTAAGTCTCAGTCTTTGAATCAAGAGCACTGCCAGGTGTTTCATCCCAAGACTCATCTCTCTATCAAATGCTGAATACTTACTGATGAAAATTTTCATCAAGATAATTTTGTTTCGTAAGCCAACAACATAATTAGCATGAAAGATAAATGGCTGGGGAGATGGGAGGCCAGGGAATTTAGAATTCTTAGCATAAAGCTTTAGCATGCGACCGACAGGAAAGGTAGTCTGGGGTAATTCTTGAATATACTTGGGAAAATTCTTTTCCTTGTAATACTCCGTGACTATGTCGTCATCTCCGATTCGCCCACGGTTTGCAGCATGACTTGAATGTCGATGTCTACATTCCTGAAGGAAGTCGCGCGATAGGCTCGAATTTCTGAAAGCTACGAACCCCATACATAACTTCGGATCCGAAGGTAGATCTGTAAAACTTTGAATTTGAATTGCCACATCTTCTCGGGATGAGAAATTTTTAAGCAGTTCTGGCAGTGGGTCTAGATTCCAATAAACATCTGTATCCGAATAGACGACGAAGTCATACCCCATGCCTAAAGTATTTTCGAGTAGTTGCCACTTCAACTGAACTATTCTGTAGAAATCATCTTCGGAAAAATCACTATAAGTATCATCAGAGCGCGACAGCCCAAGTTCAGTCAAGTTTTCTAATTGCAAAGTCTTAACTCTCACATCTGGTCGTAACCTAGGAAGGTCATCTTTGTTAAGATAACCAAGAATGATCTCAGAATGTGTCCTGTCGAAGGCGCTTGTTACCGAAATCTCAGGAAGTACTTCCATCTTATTCACGACCAAGAAACATATAGCGACTCGCGGACTCATAAGACACCTAACACTGTCGACAAAAAAATACATAATCGGGAAGTACCTCAATATACTCTAGGAGTATGGAGCTAACGGCAATAAATCGACCACTAATTAGCGCCATAATTCCCATTGCGGGCTTTCCGAACGGTACTGAACAAATAAATGCTTGGGTGTCTGATCCAAGTCTCACAGACTTTGAAATCATTTTGGTGGTTGATTCAGACTCTAGCGAAACACGTGAGCAAGTTGCCACCATTGCCAATCAAATAAGACTAATTACAAAAGTGTCGATACTAAAATCCGATTTCAGAAATCCCGGAGGAACTAGAAACCTCGGACTTAATTTTGCCGGCGCGAAATGGGTGACTTTCTGGGACTGTGACGATATCCCTCACCCATCAAAATACGTTGAACTTGTCCGTATTGCTGAACAGGATTTTGCGGAAATAGCTCTCGGAGCATTTACTCTTCACTCGAGTACGTCATGCAGAACTTATGAGATTACTTCTACCAGCCGAAAGGAAGTTCTTGCATCAGTCGCAACCAATCCTGGGCTATGGAGATTCGTAATAAAGTCAGATTTAGCCAAAACCCATCAGTTCCCACAACTAAAAATGGGAGAAGACCAAATCTACCTAGCTGGCGTCTTATCAAACACACAAAAAATTAAATACAGCAAAACCAATCTTTATGAATATTGGCTATATCAAAGCGGGCAGCTTACTAAGAACGGGAAAGCAATTAAAGATCTTGATGCAACTTTTGAATTCTTTGTAGATTTGTTTGATAAACAGAAATGTGAACCAGTTTCGATTGTGCTCAACCGCTTACTTATTACCTCTGTGAAAAAAGGCGGCTTTAAATTGAGCATTGTAATAACCCTGAAGTATCTGAAGCTAATAATAGGAAATCCGAGCTCGATGGCTCTGTTTTTTCAAAGCTTTAAGAAAATTTGGCAATTAAAATGAGGAAAAAGGTACGCATATTCATCACCGGCGGTCTAGGTAATCAACTCTTTCAGTTGGCAGCTGCAATTCATTACGCAGGTGGAAGAGACATTGAACTTGATGTTGAGACGGCAAATCCAAGAACTAATTCTGATGGCAAAGCCGAAATTCTCTCTCTAAACTTGCCGGAAGATATAAGAATCGTCCGAGGTAATTCTGGGAAATTTGCGCAAAAAATCTTTGGGTTCAATCTTCGGTCTGGTTACTCCCCTAAGAAATATGAAGAAACTCAACTGTTTAAAATCCTCAGAAATAAGTCAAGCTCTATATTGCTTTCTGTTAATCTTAAAGATCGATTCAAAGTTAACGTCTCAAGTAACTTGGGGAACGATTCAAATTTCGCAGTGGAAAAAACAAACGAAATTCTAGTTGGCTACTTCCAAACTCACATTGTCGCTTTTGAGCTAACTAAAATGAAGGAAAAACTATTTCGCAACGTATGTGAAGAAGAGTTTCAGAAGTATAAGAACCTAGCGGCTGAAGAAGCTCCTCTGTTGGTGCATGTGCGCTTAGGAGATTATCTTAAAGAAAGTGCGTTCGGGATTTTAGGCTCGGATTATTATAAGTCAGCCATCGAAACCCTTTGGAAAACAAGAGAATATGAAAGTATTTGGCTCTTTAGTGATGACCCAGAAAAAGCCATCACGCGGATCCCAACGGAATTCAGAACATTCGTTCGAGAAGTTAGAACCGAGAAAATGGAGTCCGCGGAAACTTTAAGAATTATGTCTCTCTGCAAGGGGTATGTAATTGCCAACTCAACATTCTCTTGGTGGGCAGCCCATTTAGGAGGCGAGGGAGATTCTCAAGTCGTCGCGCCAATGCCATGGTTTAAGTCTTTACCCGAGCCATCTAATCTAATTCCTGAATCTTGGACTAGATTGCCAGGACACTTTTAGAAATTTGGTGATCTAAATCGGCTTGTAAAATTTTTGGAAAAGTAATACTTGCAAGAGTGAATTCTGCAGAACAGCACCGAGGGCAAGATATAAACGTATTCTAAATCTCGATACTTCATTAAAAATGAGGAACGTTACGAATAGAAGTATAGGTAAGTAGTGACGCGAGAAAAGTGAGGTGTAAATATTGGAAGTGAGAAGGTCATCTTGAGACCAACCGCTATTTCCAAAGAAATATACGCTCGCGATAGTTGGTAATGAAGAAATCAAGATTATCCTATTTATATCTGAAATCTTGTTCAGTTTTGTTCTGAAAAATTCAATCCAGGATATTAAAACTGAACACAAGATATAAAATGTAATTATCCATCCGTAACCCAAGTATTTAGATGCTCCATATATTACAAGCGTGAATATAGGAAATAGCGCAAAAGTAAAATGAGCGAAAAAAGTCAGGAAAAAATTGCCTAAGGAGGCCCAATCAAGGCTTACCTCTAACTTAGTGTGCGACAGCCTTCCTGCAACAAGAAGAGATATTGTTGGAATTGAAAGAAAAAATAGTTGCAAGTTACTAGATTGTTTTCTACGAAAAATGCATACAAGTAAAATTAGGGCAGAAATGAGCAACTGGGGTTTTGTGGTGGCAAAAAGCAAAGTGACGATTATTAGCTCTCTAGAGAAACTTATTTTTCCGTGTTCCATGTAAATGTTTGTAAGGGCGACAAATAGGGGAATGAACATCCAGTAGGCTAAATTGTGAAGTAGCAACAGATCAAAAGAAGGATAGCTGATCAAGACCCCGGCAACTACATATCTCGAAGCTCGATTAAGCACTTTGCTTAATGTCAAACTTGCTACTGCCAAAGAAATAAAAAAAATGACAGCCAGATGCCAAATGTAAAAATCACCAGGAAATAAGTTGCCCAATAAAAAAGATAGCGAACGCAAGAGCGGTGTCGGGTAGCCAGCATCTAGTTGCGAAATAGTTCCAGTAAACGAGTGAGATTTTGCGTATGCACTCCAGGCAAGTTCGTCTTGCCACCCGAAGTGCATTCCTTGCTGCCAAGAAAGAACATACTTGAATATAAAGCTAGAGAAACAAACTAGCAAAAAGTCTGCTCTTCTTGTGCGTTCAAGAATTGCGAGCAACTTGTATGTCATGAAACAACTATAACTCAGTGAAATCTGGATGTTCCGAAGGTAGGATTAAGTATGCGAAATCGAGCCTGGCCAGAAGAATTAGATTTGTACTCAACATTAATAGGGGAAAACATCCTTTTAGTTCAAGGACCAGGTGGAAACACTTCTTATAAGAATAATGAAAGTTTGTGGGTCAAAGCCAGTGGAACGAGATTGTCGGAAGCAAATACAAGAGAGATTTTTGCTGAGGTTGATATCGAGACTGGGGAAGCAAAAAAGAGTGGCGACCAACTACGGCCCTCAATTGAGAAGGATTTTCATCTCTTAATCCCATATTCATTTGTTATACACACCCATTCCCTCAGGGCTATCTCTTTGGCAATAGAGAATGATTTTGGATCCAAATCCTCGATGTACCCCGAAATTGCGTTTGTTCCTTACGCGAGACCGGGAAAAGACCTTTGCGAAAAACTAAAAGCCATTTTGGACTATAAAATCCACAAAGGCGCGATTTTGCAAAATCACGGCTTTCTTACTTGGGGAGATTCAATGGAAGAGGCATACACGTTCCTGAAATCCTTTGAAGAAGATGACTCCGATACTCAAACTGACATTTCCGAAATTGGCTCAGATTTCACTTACCTTGAGCACCCCAAGGCAATAACTCCCGATTATGCAGTCTTCCTTTCCCCTGTGCCTAAAGAAGAAATCCTCGGATTAGATGGAAATGATCTTTGGAAAAAGCAAATGTATTCCGTGTCCCAGAAGGCTGCGAGCATGGTGGAGGCGCGATTAGGAGTTAACTATTTGGAGTCTAGCGAAGTAGCTGCCATTCAAAACTGGGAATCGGAGAAATATAGATTGGCATCAAATAAATGACCTATCAAATTGTTATTCCAATGACAGGAGTAGGCCAAAGATTTGTTGATGCAGGCTATAAGGAACTAAAACCTTTGATTAAAGTGGCCGGCAAGCCAATAGTCGAACACGTTTTAGAGATGTTTCCAACTGCCCGCAAAGTCATATGTATTGTTAGCTCCGAACACTTACAACGAGACACATTGATTTCGGAAATTCTAAGAATTCGTCCAGATGCACTAATTAAAGAAATCTCGGCCCACAAACTTGGTCCAGGTCATGCGATTAGTGAAGCCGCAGATGTAATTGATCCCGTATTACCAACAATAGTTTCATATTGTGATTGGGCAGGTTTCTGGAATGTTGAAGAAATGCTGGACCAACTGACTAGTCACTCAGGATCAATTCTGACTTACACGGGATTTCATCCACATATGCTTAGAAGCACTAAATTCGCGTATGTTTTGAAAGAAAATGATTTCGTGGTTGATATTCAAGAAAAAGCACCTTATACAAATAATCCAATGGAAGAGGAAGCAAGCGCCGGGTGTTATGGATTTGCTACTGGAGAAACTTTGCTATCTGCAATTAAAGAGCAAATCAAACAGAACGAAAGCTTAAATGGTGAATTCTACATATCTCTGACTTATAAGAATTTATTAGGTAAGGGACTCAAAGTCGGAACAGTGCTGATGAACAAATTCTACCAATGGGGAACCCCCGAGGATTTGCAGGATTGGATATATTGGCAAAATACTGTGGACAAACTTCCAGGAAAAGTGATGTCTAAAATTGATTCTCATAACCTTGTACTTGCCGCAGGACGCGGTTCGCGATTAGCTTCTGTGTCTGAAGTATCAAAACCAAATTTGAGAATAGCCGGACAACACCTATGGGAATATTCAGCGCCAGAGTGCATTGAGTTTGTGACAAGCACGATTGTTAGCCGACCAGAAGTGGAAATAATCTCTCGAGGCGACGTAGATTCGTTGATAATTAGAGATGTAACCGAAGGTCAAGCTATTACGGCAAAAATCGGACTCGAGGTGATAGCAACAGAACCAGACAGACCCGTAAATGTGCTCTCGAGCGATAATGCATTCACCCCAGATATATTTCAAAAGGCTGAAGAAGATATTAAAGAATACGACCTAATCGTGTGGACCTCCAAAAAGTATCCCATTGCACAATTGAACCCAATGCATTATGCATGGATTAACATGACTGAAAACAATGTGTTGAAAAAAGAAACTCCACCAAATTTTGCCGACTGGGAAATGATCGTGGGTAACTTTACTTTCAAAACCGTCCCACTTGCCTTAAGTTTAATTCAAGAGCTCGTTGAAAAGAACATTAAAGTGAATGGTGAGTTCTATCTTGATTCGTTGATCGAACTTGCATTTGAGACTAAGTTGAAAGTGAAGACTCTTGAAATTCCAAACTTTCTCGCAGTTGGAACACCGGAAGAGTATTTTACTTACCAATATTTTAGAAGAAGTCAGTAATTGACTTTCGTGTCCAGAATCAAGATTGAGCTATTCAAGTTCATAATGGTTGGGGCATTCTCAACTCTTATTGACTTTACTCTCTTTTTTACATTAGTTCAGATTAATTTCAATACGCCTCTTGCAAAAACACTTTCTTTTATTTCTGGCACTTGCATAGGATTTTTCGGGAATTCACTCATCACGTTTAATCATAGGAAAGTCAGCACAGGGCGGTATTTCTCCATTTATACGATATCTCTAATTTTGAACGTCGCGGCAAATCACCTTTCATATCAGGTATTCCAAAATCGCCATTTCAGTTGGATTCTCGCAACCTTTATCTCAACAAGCTTTAATTTTATCGGTTTAAGAAGCTTTGCCTTTGCCGACAAAGTATGATTTCGTCATGACCAGGCCTAAATACGGGATAGTAATTCCCTGCTTTAACGAATCTGGCAATCTGGAGAGACTGATCAGTGAATGCGAGCGAATTAGCAAAAATCTGAATATCGAGTTTGTGTTGGTAAACAATGGGTCAACTGACGAAACTTCAACAGTGTTAGCAGAAATTCACAGCGACAAAATTCGAGTAGTGAATCTTGAAGTCAACCAAGGGTACGGTGGCGGTATTCTCGCTGGTTTGACTGTACTCAATACTGAATATGTAGGCTGGATTCATGCAGATCTTCAAACTGATTTAAATACGTCTCTCTCCAAAATGTCTCAAGATAATTTTGACTTCTTTAAGGGGGTGCGTTTGGGGCGCTCCTTTTTGGAACGAACCTTTAGCGGCGGTATGGGATTGGTTTGTTCTGTATTGTTTCGAACTTGGCTTTATGAAATAAATGCCCAACCTACTGTTATGCACCGAGATTTATTCCGCTCTTGGGCGTCACCGCCAAAAGACTTCAGTCTAGATCTGTATGCATTGGTTTTTGCCAAGAAGCAGGGTGCCATAATTGCGAGAGCTCGATTTGAGTTTTTGGAGAGAGTTTCAGGCAAATCTTCTTGGAATTCTGGATTGAACTCCCGTATAAAGATGATTAAACGGACTTTGGCTTATGCAATCTCACTTTTCAAGAATGGCGTGAAATGATTATCAAACACAGAGTTAATTCCATTCAAGAAATTACAACCCTGCCCGGAAATTTCGGTGTAGAAATTGACATACGAAGTTCCCTAGACGACCTTGTATTGGAGCATGACCCTTTCAAAAAAGGGGATAAGTTTGAAGAGTGGTTGGATTATTTCAATCACAAAACCCTTATTCTTAATGTTAAGGAAGATGGATTAGAAGATGAGATCATTTCACTCCTCGAATCCCGAAACATTACTGACTACTTCTTTTTAGACCAACCTTTTCCCACTCAGCGAAAAATGATGCTCAGAGGTCAGCCGATAGCTCAAAGGCTTTCAGAGTTCGAAATTCCTTTGAATTTGGAGGCATTATCCACACGGTGGGTTTGGTTAGATTCTTTTACCGGCGACTGGACGTATTTACAAAATCACGCCAACTATCTAAGGGATGGCAATTTCCAAACATGTCTGGTCTCTCCAGAACTCCAAGGGCGAAAATCAGATGAGGAGCAAGTACAAATTTTGGAAATTCTTAAATCATCTGGAATCAATTTAAGTGCCGTATGCACCAAATTTCCCGAACTATGGAAAAGCACTGTCGGATGAAAACAAGAATCGGTTTGGCGATTGGAATCCGAATTGGCTTTATCCTCATAATTGTTCCAACATATCAAGAGAGGTATTTTGCGCCTTTTCTGAATGATCTGAAGCTAAGTGTCGATGTTTGGAGCCAATGGGTCACTTCAGGTGGTCATCCTCAAGCATTCCCATATGGAGTTGCCATGGTGATTGCATACTTACCAAGCCTGATCTCCTACAAATTATTGGGGCTTGTAGCAATATCTGGATACAGAACTTTAGAAGTATTGATTGGTCTCCAAATGTTAATTCTAGAGTGCCTATTGTGGAGGCATATCAAGAATTCAAAAAAGATGGAATTAAGTCTTAACACATTTCTATTTAGCCCGATTATTATTTGGGTGAATTACTTTCTTGGTCTGAATGATTTCTTTCCAAGTGTCTGCCTTTTTTTCAGTGCATATTTTCTTCTAGGTCGTAGATATCGAACAGCAGGTGCATTTATCGGAATAGCGATAGGCATGAAGTACAGTCTGGCCTTGATACTCCCCTTCCTCATATTGTTTGCATGGGACAATCCAAGATTTAAAGACAAAATTTGGAACACAGTTACCGTAGCTTCGACAGTTGGTGCGCTCTTTTATTTACCCGGTCTTTATTCTCTCGAATTCCGGGAGATGGTCTTCAGGAATAAGGAATCAACCAAAGCATTTGGCTACTTTGTTACATTAGGATCAAACAAGCTCTTGCTACTCCCCCTCATATATATATTTCTCTTGTATTGGCTTTGGAAGGCAGGGCGAATCTCCATAAATGTCCTTATTTCCTTTTTTGGAGTAGCACTATTTCTGATTTCAGCGTTCTCGCCCGCATCATTAGGGTGGATGCTCTGGGGACTTCCGTTAATGTTTTTAAACTTAGCAAAAGAAAAGAAATCAAGAGTTCAGCTACTGGCGATCCAATGCATATTTTTGTTGCATAGCCTCATGATGGGATTCGAGTTACAAACAAAGTTCGGATTGCTAAGTATTGCGGCGGCAAATTCAAGAGTAACTGACCTCTTATTTACTACAGGAATTGTCTTAATCATCATTTATAGCTATTCCAGTTTGAAATTGGCGATTCGCCATGGTGACCGCTACAAAATAGCTAACGCGCCACTAACAATTAGTATTGCCGGTGACAGTGGGACCGGGAAAGACACTCTTACACAAGCTATTACAAACATGTTTACTCCAAACACAGTGACAACGCTGTGCGGTGATGACTACCACAAATATGAGCGGGGTGATATCTCTTGGAAGAATACAACTCACCTCAATCCAACTGCGAATTATTTGGATTTGTGGGAGAAAGATTTTAATTTAGCTTTTCACAGGGTGAGTTTTCAACAACGAGAATACGATCATGAGTCCGGAAGGTTTTCGCCTCTCAGGCCACGTTTAAGAAGAGATGTCTTAATCTCACAAGGTCTTCATGGACTCTACCCAAGACTGGTGAGGTATTCCGATATCCGAATTTTCCTGAGCATGGATGATGAATTAAGAATCAAACTTAAACTTGCACGTGATAGTAAAAAGCGCGGGCACACGTTTGAATCGGTATTAGAAAGTATAAAGAAGCGTGAAACCGACTATAGATCTTTTGTGGCACCTCAAAAGGAAAACGCTGACATTCACTTCCACCTCTATGAGGTTGGAGAAAATGTGCGCCTGAGGGTTGCTTCCACGAGCAATGTAGCTGTAGATGAGTTCATGAAGAATATTTCCACACTCAGTAATGTCCAAATTGATGAAAGTGAAGAGTTCAACCGAAAAATATATGATCTTGAGCCAAAAGGTTTAGATTCAGTAGTCTTGCAAAAGATACTGAGGATGCAAGTTAGTGACTTTGACCAATTGTTTCTGGAAGAACCATGCATCCCAGCTAATGATTTGGGAATTATGGCGACTCTTACTTTAATTATGGTTGCAATAAAACGCGGAGAATTTTATGAGTAATTTCATGAAACCAGAACTTGTGGTTTTTGACTTAGACGACACCCTCTATGAATACAAATCCAGAAATGAAAGAGCAACGGATGAGCTGGTCAGCCAAATTTGCAATTATTCCAATTTGAAAATGGATCTAGTAAAGCTCGCGTTGAACAATAGTCGTGGATTAGTCAAGAAACGACTTGGCCATACCGCCTCATCTCACAGTCGATTGCTTTATATAACTGAAACATTTCGCCAACTTGGATTAAAACCTGATCCAGTTCAATTTCTTATTTTTGAGGAAGTGTATTGGTCGAACTTCTTATCAGATATTTCACTCTACCCTCATGTTGAATCTTTTTTGGGATTATTGAAAATTAATAATATTTCGCTCGCCCTTGTCACGGATTTAACTTCAGAAATTCAATATAGAAAATTAGAACAATTGAATTTAAATGAGACTTTCGACTTTATTTTGACTTCAGAAGAAGCTGGAGGTGACAAAAAGTCAGGCATTCCCTTTGAAATACTTGCTCAAGAATTTTCCGGATTGTTACAAGGCGCATGGTTTATCGGTGACTCGGATTTCGATTTTCCTAGAGATTCACGTCATTCCCATTGCTTTTTTAAGAAAATCAGTGAGTCAGATTTCGAGCCGAGGGAAGGCGGATACCTTTTCGAAAGCTACGAGGATTTGTATGCGCATTTTAGCGAGATTTGCCAAAAGGTTCAGTAGAGGGAATCGCTTAAGAATTTCTAATCAGTTGCCGTATCCTTTGCAAATGAGAAATTCAGGTGTTGCCGAGGTTTCAACCCTTAGGGCGTGCATTGGAGTTTTCTCCAAGAAAGATAGAAAGAAGATTCTTGCTGTTGTTGTCATTCAGACTTTACTAGGCGCATTAGATCTCCTCGGTGTTGTTCTCGTTGGAATTATCGGGGCACTTGCAGTCACCGGAATTCAATCAGGCACACCAGGCAATCGAGTATCAAGGGCATTAGAAGTTTTGGGGCTTGAAGGGCTATCCCTTCAACAACAAACGGCACTGTTAGGACTTGTTGCAGCAGTCATATTTGTTGGAAGGACACTCTTCTCTGTCCTGTTTACTCGAAAAATTCTATTTTTCATCGGTCGGCGAAGCGCTTTGATTTCTGGTGACTTAATACGACGCGTACTCCAATTAAACAACCTTCAGATAAATCGCCGCACTATTCAAGAAACCATTTACTCGGTAACCATAGGAGTCGTCGCCGTGACTCTTGGAGTTGTAGGCACTTCTGTTTCAATTATTGCCGACGTTTCACTTCTTTTAGTTATGGCAACCGGTCTGTTATTCGTAGATCCATTAGTGGCCTTGAGTACGTTTATTCTTTTTTCATCCATTGGTTTCTTGCTATATAAAATTATGCACAACCGTGCTGTGAACTTAGGAAGGAGAGACGCTGAACTTAACGTTCTTAGCAATGAAAAAATCTCCGAAGTGCTTACTTCTTATCGAGAAGCGACCGTACGTTCGCGTAGAACTTACTATGCAAACGAGATTTCAGAGGCAAGATATCGCCTTTCAGACGTGCTTGCTGAACTTGCATTTATGCCTTCCATAAGTAAATACGTAATCGAAGGCACAATGATTATTGGTGGAGTTTCTGTAGCTGCTCTTCAATTTACACTTCAAGACTCCAAACACGCCATCGCGACGTTAGCAGTATTTCTTGCGGCGGGAACGAGAATCGCGCCGGCTATATTGCGTGTTCAACAGGGATCTTTGTTAATCAAATCAAATCTTGGTGCCGCAAAGTCAACCTTGGAATTAATCACTACATTGTCGCCACATTCAAACTCAGGAGAAATTCCAACATTCCAAGATAGCTATCCAGGCTTCAATGCAGAAATTCGCGTAGCTAATCTGAGTTTTTATTACCCTGACAGCAAAACACCCGCGCTGTCAGATGTAAATCTTGTGGTTTCGCCCGGATCGACTTGTGCAATTGTCGGTCCATCGGGTTCGGGCAAAACTACACTCGCAGATATAATTCTTGGAATGTTTAGCCCTACATCGGGGTCAGTCGAAATTTCGTCCTTATCTCCTTCAGATGTAGTACACGAATTTCCAGGTGCAATTGCTTATGTGCCCCAAGACGTCTCGATTATTCAAGGGACAATCCGACAGAACGTAGCTCTTGGTTATCCAATATCGGATGCTACAGATGAACGGGTTTCAGAGGCACTCAAAATTGCACAGTTGGATCAATTAGTCTCGTCTCTTCCCTTAGGAATGGACACCGAAGTCGGCCCAAGAGGGACAAAGTTAAGCGGCGGCCAAAGACAAAGACTTGGTATAGCCCGTGCAGTTTTCACAAAACCATTGATTCTTGTTTTAGATGAATCAACAAGTGCGCTAGATGTACAGACGGAATTGGATGTGTCAAAGGCAATTAGTGAAATTCCGTATCACGTAACAAAAATAATAATTGCCCACAGGCTTTCTACAGTTCAGAGCGCTGATCAAGTTGTATATATAGAAAATGGTTCTGTTATCGCAATAGGAAAGTTTGAAGAAATTCGAAATGCCGTTCCAAACTTTGACACTCAGGCGAAGTTATTAGGGCTTTAGGAACTCTGAGGGTCACGCGCCACTGCAACCACCGACAAGGTAGTAACAAGTGCGAGATGTCCGATTTGTCCCTTCCCCGCGACAATATAGGGTTGGATTCGTAGAAGGCTATAGATAGGGCGACGGTTCTATCTGCTTCACAAAACCGGTCGAAGAAGGATCTAATAAAGTGGCATTTAAGAAGTCTGCAGCATCTGCAGGTCCCCGCGTGTGGACCGTTGCAGAGCTCGGTGCTTTCTACACAGAGCACCGTTCAGAGCTTCTCGCCCATGCAAATCGCGTTCTGAAGGACTCAGCTAAAGCTGAAGAAATCACCCAAGACTCACTTATCAAGTTTATGTTGGCAGCTCCTGAGCTTGAGTCAACAGATCACGCACTTTCTTACCTCCACCGCACCATCGAAAACCTCTGCATTGACTTCTTCCGCATGGAAGGTCGCCGTCCAAACCTCGTCGTAATTGACGATGCCCAGGCTGAGGTCGAAGCTGCATGGCAGGTAGATGGCGATCACTCGGCACAGATTTCAGCTGCAGAAGATGCAGCAATCATCCGCCAGGCTCTTGCAATGCTCTCACCAGCTGAGCGCGCAGCGCTTGTGATGTGGGAGATGGAAGGCCGTTCAACTGAAGAAATTGCAGCAGAGCTTGGAATCAAGGAGACTGCTGTTCGCCACACTGTTTCTCGCGCTCGCACAAGCCTTCGTCGCGTTCTTTCAGAGCTCGTTATCGATGAAGAGCGTGGCCTCACAGCTCTAGACATGCTTTCTACTACATATAAGAAGGCAGCTGACCTTGCTGCAAAGTCTTCAAAGGTCGCTTTGTCCTTATTATTAGTAGTAACAGCATTCCTTGGATTTAACTCACTGACTGGCAATGAAGGATCTGTCCTTCCAGCTGTCCAGCAGGAAGGTCAGGCTGCTCCATCTGCTTCAGCTACTGCTGAGACTTCAGAGTCAGCAACCCCAGCGCCTTCAGTCTCGGTTTCAGCAGCAGGATCTAAGAAGTCAGATGGCATGGTCTCTGGCGTCTATATCAAGGGAAGCAAGCTTTCATTCCCTGGCCTTGATGCAGAAGGCACCCCAACAGGTTTCACCGTCGCAGGTGAGAACGGTCTCGGAAAGGTCTTCGTTAGCAATAACCGACCTGTCGCGACCGAAGAAGGAACAATTTTGGCTACCCAGGCCGTCACTTCAAAGGGTGGGCCAAATGTGATGATCGATCAGACCATCACAGTCGACGGCAACGGCACAAAGTATGAGGTCGGATATGTCGCCCTCGGAATCAATAAGCAGTGGGCGGTATCTAATGCCGACGCCACAGGCGTGGATTTTGAGCGGATGTCCAATGGCCAGTACCTTATGACCGTTACAATTTCCCTAACCTCAACCCCTACTTCAGAGTTGGCCAACCCGGTCGGAGACCGTGGCTACGACGTAGTAGGCGCACCTAAGACGATTACAACTCGTCTCTTGCTCAACGCGAGCAAGACCCAAATTTTGGCCCAAGCAATTTATTTGAATGGGTCTGCAGTAAAGGCAAAGGGCTGATCACGTGTTACGTCAGCTAACAAATAAGTTTCTTCACCGCGTCCGGATACACGGTGGAGAATTTGATTCATCAGCACGTGCGATGAATCGAGCGGAGGGAAGCAATTCTCTCCAAGCCGAACTACGGAAATTCCGTGGATCGACTTTCGAAAGGAAACAAATGTCTACAACAATTAAGCGTGTTGCGCTTGTTGCAGTTGCAGCTTTGGGACTTGGAACTGTTTCAGTAGTGCCATCAAATGCGATGTCATTCACAGACAGCCTCACGCTCTCATCAGCTACAGCTACACAGCTCACAGGTGAAACAGCTACAGCTACATCAGCAGTAGCGACACTTTCATTCCTCGCTCAGGAGCTCGGAGATACTGTTTCAGTAACAGCATCTCTCGTATCTGCTCCAGCAGGAAACGTTGCACTCCCACAGCTTCTTCTTTCAGAAACAACATCTGCAGAAGCTAAGCAGAGCGGAACAGTACTTACATCAGACGCTACTTCAGGTGCTGTTGCTGGTACAGCTGTAAACGTTGCTCCAAAGGGCATCACAACAGCTACTAACGTATCTGCAAAGTTCAAGGTCTTCCTTGATAAGCCAGCTAAAGTTGGTACATACGTTGTTAAGTTGACACCTGCAATCGCAGGCGGCGGTGGAACACTAGTTTCTACAGCTCAGACACTTACAATCACAGTTTCACAGAATGCAGCGACAGATCCTGTTGTAGCTTCTGCTCTAACCTACCTCAACAACGGTGACACACTTTCAGCAACTGCAGATGCAACAAACGTAACTGCAAGCAAGTCAATTGCAACTTCAACACTTGCAAACACAGCTGCTGCTGTTATCACAGTTGACCTTAAGAACGCTGCTGCGAAGTCAATTTCTGACTCATTCACAGCAACAATCGCTGGCCCAGGTATCTTGGGTGCAGGTGCATTCGGTACAGGTACAACACTTAACACAACTAACGTAAAGCCAACAGGTCGCGCGTTGACAGTTAAGAACGGTGACGTTGTTGCAGTATTCCCAGATGGAAACTCTGGCGTTGCTACAATCACAATCGGTTCTTCAACAGGAATCATCCTTGCAACTAAGACTGTTACTTTCTACGGCGATGCTGCAAAGATTGTTGCTGCTTCAAACGCACTTACAACAGGTTCTGTTGCTAAGGTCGGAACAGCTCTCGATCTCCTTAAGTTCAACGTTTACGATGCATCAGGCGTTGAGGTAAAGACAGGTACTTACTATGTCGTGACTGACAGCACAGCAACTGCTAACGCAACTGCTTACACACAGATCACTGCGACATACAACGTAACTAAGGGTTACTTCACAGCACCTGTAACAGGTGTTGCAAAGGGAACAGCAAACCTTTACATCACAAACCGCTCATCAGCTACAGCAACAACACCTACAACAGAAGTTAAGTCAAACTCTGTTGCAATCCGTGTTGGTTCAGCTACAGCTGCATCAGTATCAGTTACAACAGACAAGTCTTCATACGCTCCAGGCGAGAAGGCAACTCTCACAGTAACAATCAAGGATGCTGATGGAAACGTTGTTCCTTCAGGCGATTACAACAACATCTTCGCAACTGGCGGAATCTCAGCTTCATACACACTTGGCGCTGGTTCAGACACAACAACAGTTACAAACTTCGCTGGATCATGGGCAACAGTTGATGGCGTTTACGCTTACACTGTTTACCTTCCAGTAACAGAAGGAGACGTTAAGTTCTCATGGACTACAGGAACTGGTCTTGCTACAGCAAACCAGGGAGTTGCTGGTTCAGTAACTGTTGCTGTTTCATCAGCAGCTACATCAGCAGCAATCGATGCAGCTAACGAAGCAGCTCAGGCAGCTTCAGACGCAACAGACGCAGCACTCGCTGCAGCTGATGCAGCTGATGCAGCTACAACAAAGGCACAGGAAGCTGTTGACGCAGTTGCAACACTTTCTGCACAGGTAAGCAAGTTGATCACAGCTCTCAAGGCTCAGATCACAACA
>JAHEEQ010000024.1 GCA_024640585.1 Micrococcales bacterium | reverse complement strand
ATGAACAGGTATGGAGCAAACACCGTGCCAGCTTTTTTGTCCGCTGTTTTGACACCTTCACAGGGTTAAAAAGGGACTGACGCAGGCCAAAACGGCAAGAAATGGCGGCAAATTGCCGCTGACAGGCGAGGGTTTGCCGCTTAACGGCAAAAAAAAGACCACCGCGAAGGGTGGTCTTGGCTGCTTATGGAAACAAAGCTAACTCAATAGCCAATATTCAAACCAAGCCTAAAGACAATACAGCACTTTATTTGAGTAAATGCATTACAAGCATTGGATTTTGATTCGCTTGGCCCAACATGGCAGTTGCCGCCTGCTGAATAATCATCGATTTGGCAAGAATGCTTGTTTCTTTAGCGTAGTCCGCATCCAAAATCCTACTTCTAGATGCTGAAACGTTCAAAATCGTGTTGGACTGGCTAGAGATCACAGCTTCAAAACGATTAACTAAAGCGCCCATGCCAGCTCGCGTGGAATTCACTTGAGTTAACGCATCTTCAATGATATTCAAAGCACGTGAAGCACCTGCAGCATCAGAAATATCGATGGTGTTAACACCAGAATAAGAACTGGTACTGGCTGAAGTTTGGGAGGCAACAGCATTGGCCATTGTGATCGCACCCCTGCTACTGCTCAATGTGATGATGCCCACTTTGGTTGACGAGTCTGTATTTCCATTACCCGTTAACAAAACAGAGCGTCCAGAGCCACCTCCAATACCATTAGGCTCTTCACTAAAATTGGCCGTTGCATTGGCACTGGCTGAATTGAGATAGTTTTCAATTGAAATATCAGAACCATCTAAGCTGGTCAATACGATAGTGCCTTTAGAATTTTGTGACGCAAATATGGCCGTAATACCCGTAGAGGAAGTGGTTCCGTTAATCGCGGAGGCCAAGGACGTTAAATCATTGACATCAGTAACGCTAGCACTAACGGCAGAACCAGCACTTGCAGTTCCATAAAGTGTAAAAGATACAGTTCCAGCATGCGAGACACCGCCAAAAGTTGCTGCATTGCTTGCTTTAGCAGTAATGCCGATACTATTTGCGCCTGTATTGATAACCTCTGCAATTGCTTTGGCTGAAGTGTTTGAAGTAGTTGTCAGTGCGTTGGTAATTCCGCCATTGGCCGTTGTGAGGGTCATGGTTGCAGAGCCCACTACGCCATTGCTTGCAGCTTTGGTTGCTGAGGCATTCAGAATAGAGCCAGTACCTAAGTTATTGACCGCACTGCTGTCCATGACAAGAACATGACTACCCAGTCCGGAAGCATTGCTTTGACTAATGCTTGCAAAGGTAACTGTTTCCTCTGGGTTGTAGCCAACTTGAAATTTTTTGGATGTAAAAGAACCATCCAGCAACTTGACATTATTGAAATTGGATTGATTACCAATACGGTCAACTTCTTGAATCAGACCAACAGCTTCAGAATTTAAAAAAGAACGATCATCTTTGTTTAAGCTTGCGTTGGCTGCTTGAACAGAAATTTCACGCAGTCGTTGCAATACGTTGGTAATTTCACCAAGAGCACCATCAGCAGTTTGAGCAACTGAAATTCCATCACTTGCATTGCGAATGGCCATACCCAATCCACGAATGGCAGAAGTCATACGCGTAGAAATAGCCAATCCAGCAGCATCATCCTTAGCAGAATTGATGCGCTGCCCACTTGCCAGACGCTCCATGGCAGTCGACATCTGACCTTCGCTTGCTTTCGCAGCGTTTTGCGCAATTAGAGCACTAAGGTTCGTATTGATGATGGTCATTTAAGCGTCCTCAATAAGGTGAAATTGCTAATGCAAAACACCGACTCAGAATTACTAGAAAAAAGTATTTCAAAGTAACATTAAAAAATGAGCAAACCAGGAAAATAGCCTTCACTATTTTCCTGGTGCTTCATCTCAAATTGAGTTTGAAGAACTTACTTAAGCAAGGCCAAAACAGACTGCGAAGATTGGTTGGCTTGTGCCAACATTGCAGTAGCAGCTTGTTGAATGATTTGAGCCTTGGCCAAGTTTGTTGTTTCAACAGCGTAGTCAGTATCCAGAATTCGGCTGCGAGAAGCAGACAAGTTCATGATGGTTGTGTTTTGATTTGAAACTGTTGCTTCAAAACGGTTGATCAAACCACCCAAAGCTGCACGAGTGTTGTTTACTTGAGTCAATGCAGAGTCAATGACAGACAGTGCATCTGTAGCGTGATCTTGGGTTGTTAAGTCAACGCCAGAAATCCCATCGAATGAAGATTTCGATGTTCCTGCTGCAGTAAATAAAGTGGTACCAGTTACTTCAGAAGCTGTTATGGCACCTTTGGAACTACTCAAAGTAACAGTACCAGTTTTCAGAATACTGTCAGTTCCGCCGCCATCTTCAACAACTGTTCCTCCGATATTGGCTGTTTCGCTGTTTCCCCCTACAGTGAAGACAGATATGTCAATATTTTCTCCATTCGCAGATGTAAGTGTCAAAGCAGATTTGTTAGCTGGATCTGAGAAAGTCGCTGTGACATTGGTTGTTTTAGAGTTGCCATTAATTGCTGCAGCTAAAGCGGACAAGTCAGATGTGGTGGCGGCTGCACTAATGCTCGCACCATTTAGAGTGAATGAAACTGTCCCTGCGGCAGAAAGAGCACTAAAGGTTGTTGAGTTCGTGGCTTTGGCTGTTACACCAATTGAATTTGCTCCAGTATTAATTTCGTTTGCAATTTGAGCAGCACTAAGATTGGCTGCACTTAAATTGATTTCTGCAGTCCCACCATTGGCTGTGGAAAGTTTGAACGTGTCATCAGCCATTCCGTTGTTCGCAACTTGACCTCCTGCTGAAGCAAGGTAGCCAGATTTAGTACCACCTAAGATCAATGTATTTACCCCAAGGCCAGATGCCCTAGAATCAGAGATAGAGTTGAAGGTAATTGTTTCACCTTTGTTCGCGCCAACTTGAAAATCTTTGGATGTAAATGAACCATCCAAAAGTTTGATGCCGTTGAAATTGGTTTGGCTGCCGATACGTTGGGTCTCTTCAATTAATTGTTGAGCTTCAGTATTGAGGAAAGTGCGATCTGTGGAGTTATTAGATGCATTTGCAGATTGAACAGCCAGTTCGCGCAGACGTTGCAAAATATTGGTAATTTCACCTAAAGAGCCTTCAGCTGTCTGAGCAACAGAAATCCCATCGTTTGCGTTTCGAACAGATTGCGTAAGGCCTCGAATTTCAGAGGTCATACGAGTTGTGATGGCCAGACCTGCGGCATCATCTTTGGCTGAGTTGATTCGAATGCCAGAAGACAAACGCTCCATTGCCGTAGATAATTTTGACTGATTTGTATGCAGTGAGTTTTGCGCTTGCAGTGAGCTCACATTGGTATTGATAACTGACATGGATTTTCTCCTTCAAAGAGTATTTAACGAAGTTGACAAGAAATCCAATTTGATATCTTGTTAACTGATGATTCGGATGTTGTTTTCAGAACTTGAGTTTGAAAGTTAATTTGTTTGAAAAAGTTTTCAAACATTGGCGTTAATTAACAAACCTTTGACGTTCTCAATGTTGTGAGCAATACGAACTACGGCCTCATTGGGAATTTGCCGAACAACTTCGCCAGTAGTTGTACTGCGCACCGTCACAACAGGTGTCTCAAGTGCGTTGTCTATGCTGAAGCCAATGCCACGATTGTGTTCATTCAACTGTTTGTTCAAGATGCTGACAGCCTCTTGTAGCGTTTGGCGAACTTCAGCCGGATCAAACTTAATATCGATCGGCTTGGGGGCTGTAACTTTGGGTTGAGCTGGCGCCTCTGCAACTGCAGCTTTGACTTGTTGCGTGGCAGCATGAGAAGTCATGCGATTGGAATTGCCAGGTGCGCCTGATGCAATAGTGTTTAATGTTTCGGAAGCCATAGGTGTCCGTCCTTTTCTAAGAGCATGCTGAACATGCCGAAAACAACCGGTCCATTTGCTGCAAAGAGCGCAAACGGAAGTTCAGTGGACTGAGAATCGGAGGGATGAACGGGAACTTGAGGGCTTTTTTGAAAATATTTTCAAAAAATCTCAAAAAGGGGTATAGCCCTTAGGCTGTTGTGAGTGCGGACTTAGTCTGCAGGCCCGTTATTTGCTGGTGTAGGCAGACATCATGCCGTCAAAGGTGCTCTTTAAGTTGGTTTGCAAACTCTTCGATTGGCCCACCATGGTTTCCATGGCGCCAAATTGTTTGTTGTAGCGCTCTAGAAGAGTGGTCATTCGGTCTTCAAGCTTGGTCAGTTCCAGCTTGTAAGCATCAATTTTCTTAGTCAGGTTATCGGTTTGGGCGGTCAGGGCACCTGTGTTGTCTAGAAGTTGGGTTAACTTCTTTACTGCCGTGCCCGCTGCACCAGCAGACAAACTACTTAATGTGCTCAAACTTTCTCTGTTTGCGGTCAACATGGTGACCATACTGTCATATTTGGTTTGCAAAACCGTATCAAGTTTCGCTTCATCTAGCTCTAACTCGCCATTTCTATTCAGTGTGACGCCCAAGTCTCTAAAAGCATTGACGCCATCGGTTGCGTTGGGCGAGTCGCTGGTAATCATAGATCGCATTTGAGAGCGAACATTGCTGACTGTAGAGTTTCCAACCAAGGTGGCGCCATAGGTTTCAACTGTCGATTTGGGGTCAGACACAACTGAAAGCATGCTGTTGGCATCATTGAAGGCGGTAACCAATGCTTTCAGATTTGCTTTAACACTGGTGGTGTCGCGACTTAAGTCAACAGAGGCGGTGCCTGTCGTTAAAGTGGACAAATCAAATGTCACGCCCGTTAAGGCTCCTTCAATGCGATTGGTGCTTGATGTGACCGAAATACCATCAATGGTGGCAGCTGCATTTGCAGCAGTTTGAATTGGGTTGCCAAATGATAAGCCTGCAATTTCTGCGCTTGGGTTTGCGCCATTGCTAGAAACAAGGCTGAAGTTATTGCTGGCGCCAGTATCGCCTGTCACCACAATTTTGTAGGGCGAAGTGGCATCGCCAGTATTCACCAATTGAGCAGTGATGCCTGCCTTGTATGCATTGATGGTGGCCACAATACCTGCTGGTGTGTCATCACCGGCAGCAATGTTCATGGTTGTAGTGGATTGTGTTGCGCCCGAACCTTTTGTAAGCGTAAAGCTAAACGCAGCGCCGCCGTTGATGGAGGTCGCTTTATCCGCGAACCCGCTAGAAATGTTCCTCTGCGCCTTGGCAAGAGAAGTAACGCTAACACTGTGGCTGCCTGCTGTAGCTTTTGCCGAAGTCGTTACTGTAAAAGCAGAACTTTGGCTGTTCTTTGGTACAACTGTATTGAAGTCGCTCAAATCCTTCAGATTTGAGAATGCCGTCTTGAGGTCATTTAAGACAAACTTAACCGCACCATAGCCAGAAATTCCGCCTTCCGACTTCTTGATTTTGGCGTCAATGGCGGCTTTCCGTGGTGTTTTTTCTGCATCTACCAAGCTCTGAGCCAATGACTTGACGTCAACCCCAGAACCCGCCCCCAACGCACTGATCGTATCCGTTGCCATGCTTTAACTCACTTGATGTAGTTAAACAAATTCAACTGACTCACCTTGGCAAAGCTGGCCTGCGCCGCCTCCAAGCTCATCATCTGTTGGTTCATTTTGGTAATGGCACTGGCGTAGTCCAAGTCTTCAATGGACGACAACGTGGTCTTCAAATTGAGTGCAGTGTCTTCAATCACAGCAGTCTGCTGGTCCACCACATTCAAGTTGGTGCCTACATTGGCGCGGGCCAAACTCACACCCTGCATCAAGTCGTCAAGCTCGCCCACACCTCTGCGGATGTCGGTCGCTTTGTTGGTGTTCAAACCCGTAATCAGGTTGTCCATCACTTGAAAGAAGCCAATGCCACTGGCTTTGCCATCGGCATCCAGTCGCGCCACAGGCACAAATGCATCGGTGCCAGTTCTATTAATTGGAATGCTGCGCTGATCGCCCACCCGCACGTTCATTCGAGTTTGGTCGCCTCTGTACTCTGGGCTGCCGTTGGCGGTTTCTACAAATGCGGGTTGCTTCACGCGGCTGCCTGCAAACAGGTAGTTGCCATTGCTGTCTTTGGTGTTGGCCAAGCTGAGCATTTGGTCGCGCAGGGCTTGCATTTCAGTGGCCAAGGCTTTGCGGTCGCCTGCGTTCAAGGTGTCGTTGGCGCCTTGCACGGCCACTTCTTTGGCGCGCACCAGCAGGTCGCTCACGTTTTGCAAGGTGCTGTCTTCGCCTTGAAGGCGTGC
>JAHEEQ010000119.1 GCA_024640585.1 Micrococcales bacterium | reverse complement strand
GGGAAGACTTATTAAGCCTAGGGTGCGTATCGTAGAGTGAAATCTGACCCTTGCCGAACTAGCGGTTTAGGCATTAAAAAGGAGAAATCCAGCCAATGAAAATCTAGAGATTTGGGAAGAAAAGCGCGATTTCCCGCTTGGCGGATTCCTCTGAATCGGAGCCATGGGTGAGGTTTAAACGGTTCGAAGTGGCAAGGTCGGCGCGGATCGTGCCTGGTGCCGCTTCGAATGGGTTGGTCGCACCCTGCATTGCGCGCCAAGCGGAGATGACTTCTGGACCCTCAATTACTGCAGCCACTAGCGGCCCTGAAGTAATGAAAGCGACTAGTGGATCATAGAAATCACGACCCTTGTGCTCACCGTAATGTTGTTCCGCAACTTCATTTGAGAGTGTGCGCATCTCAAGTGCAATCACTTTGTATCCGCGAGTTTCGATACGACCAAGAATTTCTCCCACAAGTCCACGAGCTACGCCGTCAGGCTTGATCAAAACAAGGGTGCGCTGAGTTGTCATGGTTTTAGTTTAACCCTACTTATCCCACCAAATGGTGGCTAACTTTCTAGAAGACTGTGGAGGATTTGTAATCATGAAGTCGCGTACCTCTGATTCACGTGATTCTGGCAGACAAAGTCGGATTCGCATAAATCGAACTTGCGAATCAAAGTCAACATCATTTCGCATGTCCCCTGCCCACAATTCCATTTTTGAATCTACGCCAAGTTCTGTCAAGATTTTTTGAAAATCACGCGCGTCTGGAGATAAGGGGCGATCAAGATTCCAAAAGTGTTTCCAAGCCAAACTCATACTTGAAAGTGGATGAAATTCCGGAAGTTCAATTACAACTCTTTTAGTTGCATGATTATTTAAAGCTGCTACGAATTCTTCAATTTTTGGAACGTTATAAACCACATGGTGGCAGGTGACTACATCTGCATTTGGAACCTTATTTTCAACATCTGGCCAGTCGCCTAGAAAAGTTTCAGACGCGACCCCACGTTCTGTTGCGTTTTGCGAAAACATCTCGAGCATTTCTGCCTGATGATCTACACCAAAAGTTTTTGTTGCAGGCGGCACGCAAGCAAAAGCGGCTATACCACCACCGCAACCAATATCAAGTACTGAATCTGGATTAACTTCACGTGCTTTTACATGCGATGGATTTGATTCAATAACCGCTGGAATTTGAAATAATGCAGGCGGATGAATCCATGGGCTTTGCGGTGCCTGATCCAAAATCTCTTGCGGAATTCCCCACTTTGCAAGCGCTGTGCGCCAACTATTTGCTGCTGACATTTTGTCCATCTATTTTCATACCAATCAATTCAGCGGCTACCCAAAGGCAATAAAAGATAGTAACTAGAAACGCAATTACGGGCACTACCAGAAACATCAAAAGTGACATTCCGCCATGCACCGCAGAAACGTAAAGCAATGAAAGTTGAAATTTTGAAAGCCAAACTCCAACAATTAATGCAAAAATATATGCATATAGCAACGGTGACCAAATCTCTACTTCAAATTCACCGATATTGCGTGTAATAAGTGGTATCCCTAAAAGCATTGTGAGTGATTCCATCACCGCAACTGCTGAAACTAACCTTCTTTTCATACACTAAGCCTTCCAAGTAATGCTCGAGCTTGAGCTACTGTGTAAACAGAACCAGATATCAAAATGCCAACGCCAGATTCTTCTGCAATCATGGCATTGTCTGTTAGTTCAATTGCGAACTCGATAGCGCTTGCTACGTCTGGGCGCGAATCTAGTTGACTTTCTTCAAAGTGGTTTGCGGCAATGGCGTGAAGTTTTTCAACTGCCATCGCCCGTTCGTGTGAAGTCTGAGTAACTATCAAATGGCTCACACTAGGTTGCAAGATTTCTAAGAAAGTATCTGCATCCTTATCGGAAAACATTCCCACGATTGCAACTAAGTATTGGAAATCAAATTCCGATTCCAGCGCATTAGCCAATGAATGCGCACCATGCGGATTGTGCGCTACATCCACTAGCACCGTTGGACCGCGACGGATTATTTCCAGACGTCCGGGAGAAGTAACCTTTCCGAGTCCTTGCTCGATGATTTCTGAGTTAAGTTTGCGATCATCCACTCCTGCACCAAAAAAAGCCTCGACAGCTGCAACCGCCAGCGCGGCATTTGCAGCCTGATGAGCTCCATGAAGTGGAAGTATTACTTCATCAAATCGACCAGATAGTCCTTGGATAGAAAGCACTTGCCCACCAATTGCAAGGGCTCTTTCTGCCACATCGAAATCTCGTCCCGCAAAAAACAAGGCGCTTGAAGTTTCGGTTGCGCGATTTTGAATAATTTCAGCCGCTACCGGATGCTGAATTGCAGAAACCACCACATCATGTTCTTTAATGATGCCGGCTTTTTCGGCGGAAATTTCTTCAATTGTGTCGCCTAAGAACTTTTGATGATCTAAATCGATTGGAGTGATTACGCAAACATCTGCATTGACAACATTTGTTGCATCCCAACTACCGCCGAGTCCAACCTCAACCACCACTACATCAACGGGTGCATCACTAAATGCAGCAAATGCCATTGCCGTCATTACTTCAAAAAAACTTAACCGCGTTCCAAGTTGCTCGTCCACTAATTCCAAGAACGGTTCAAGCTCTTCGTAAGTCTCTATGAACTTTTCGATATCAATCGGCTGTCCTTGCAAACGAATTCGTTCGCGCACGTCGTGCAGATGCGGACTTGTTGTAAGCCCAACCGTAAGACCTGCCTCGATCAACATACTTTCAATCATGCGTGAAGTGCTGGTCTTTCCATTAGTCCCTGCCACATGCACAACGCGGTATGAGGTCTCTGGGTTACCCAAATATTGAAGGAGTAACGTGATTCGATCTAGCGATGGCTCGATGATGTTTTCTCCTTCACGTGCAAGTAGCGACGTGAGAACTTGTTCGTAGCGAAGGATGAGGTCTGGATTTGAGGAATTACTCACGGCTTCACCCTAAGGGCAGAGGCTCGCTCACGCCTAGAATGCCCCCTTATGAGCGAAAATCCGTACCCAAAGATGCCCCAAAAGCCAACTCTCGAGGGAGTTGAAACCCGATTTGTGGACGTCTGGGAGCAAAACGGCACTTTCCGCTTCGATAAAACCGCCACCCGTGCAAACGTGTTCTCAATCGACACCCCTCCGCCAACCGTTTCTGGTTCGCTTCATGTTGGCCACGTTTTTTCCTACACACATACCGACTGCATTGCCCGCTATCAGCGCATGATTGGCAAGTCAGTCTTCTACCCAATGGGCTGGGATGACAATGGCCTTCCGACAGAGCGCCGAGTTCAAAATTATTTCGGCGTCCGATGCGACCCTTCACTTCCATACGATTCAAACTTCACACCACCAGCTGAACCTGGAAAAGAACAAATTGCGATTTCTCGCAAAAACTTTGTTGAACTATGCGAGCAACTAACAATCGAAGACGAAAAAGCTTTCGAAGAACTTTGGCGCCGGCTTGGAATTTCGGTTGACTGGAATCACACCTATCAAACCATCGATTCAAATGCGCGTGCAACTTCTCAACGAGCTTTCTTGCGTAACTTGTCTCGCAATGAGGCATATCAATCCGAAGCTCCTACTCTTTGGGATGTAACTTTTAGAACCGCAGTTGCCCAAGCCGAACTTGAAGATCGCGAACGTCCAGGCGCATACCACCGAATTGGTTTCACTCGCAGCGACAATGGCGAAAAAGTTTTTATCGAAACCACACGCCCAGAACTTTTGGCAGCATGTGTTGCACTTGTAGCAAATCCAGATGACGAGCGCTACCAGCCACTTTTTGGCAAAACAGTTCGCACACCAATCTTTGATGTCGAAGTACCAGTAGTTGCACACCATCTTGCCGAAATTGAAAAAGGTTCAGGTATCGCAATGATTTGTACGTTCGGTGACACAACCGACGTAACTTGGTGGCGAGAGCTTCAACTTCAAACCAGGCCAATTATTGGTTGGGATGGCCGCATTCTTGGATCAACTCCAGAATGGATCACATCTGCTGCCGGTATCTCTGCATACGAACAAATTGCAGGCGCTACAGCGCACACAGCAAAAGAAAAAATGGCAGAACTACTAACTGCTTCTGGAGATTTAGTTGGCGATATTCGCCCAATCACCCATCCTGTTAAATTCTTCGAAAAAGGCGACAAGCCACTCGAAATTGTCACCACCCGTCAGTGGTACATCCGAAATGGTGGACGTGACAGTGACCTTCGGGCCCAACTGCTTGCGCGCGGCAAAGAACTCAACTGGCATCCAGACCACATGGGAGTTCGTTACTCAAATTGGGTTGAAGGTTTGAATGGTGACTGGCTAATTAGTCGCCAACGTTTCTTCGGCGTACCTATCCCACTTTGGTATGGCGTGGATAGCGACGGAAATCCAGATTATGCAAACATCCTGGTTCCAAATGAAGCAGATCTTCCAATCGATCCAGCATCCGAAGCGCCAAAAGGTTTTGATGAATCTCAGCGCAACAAACCAAATGGCTTCATTGGCGATCCAGATGTCATGGACACCTGGGCAACTTCATCCCTAACCCCACAAATAGCAGGTGGTTGGGAACGAGACAACGACTTGTGGAATCGAGTCTGGCCATTCAATTTGCGTCCGCAAGCTCACGAAATTATTCGCACTTGGCTTTTCTCAACTGTTGTTCGTGCACATCTGGAACACAACAGCTTGCCATTTACTGATGCATCAATTTCAGGTTGGATTTTGGATCCAGACCGCAAAAAGATGAGTAAGTCGAAAGGCAATGTTGTAACGCCACTCGATTTGCTTGATGAACATGGTTCAGATGCAGTTCGTTATTGGGCAGCATCAGGCCGACCTGGCACTGACACCGCATTTGATGTTGGTCAAATGAAAATTGGTCGCCGACTTGCAATCAAGATTTTGAACGCTTCAAAGTTCTCACTTTCGATGGGCGCATTTATCCCATCAGACAACAAAGTAATAACTGAAGCACTCGACCAATCAATGCTTAATGGTTTGGCAGAAGTTGTGGACCAAGCAACCAAAGCGTTTGAAGGGTTCAACTACACCAAAGCCCTTGAAGTAACTGAACAATTCTTCTGGCCGTTTTGTGATGACTATGTCGAACTTGTTAAAGATCGTGTCTACGGTGCACAAGGTGAAGCAGCCGCGAACAGTGCAAAAGCTGCTCTTGGCATTGCAACTCAAACTTTCTTGAAACTCTTCGCGCCATTTTTGCCATTCGTAACCGATGAAGTTTGGTCTTGGTGGCAAGAAGGTTCTGTTCACAACTCAGATTGGCCAAAATCCAGCGATGTAAATGTTGATGGCGCGAGCAAAGAAGTGAACGAAGCAGTGAGCCTGGTTCTTTCACATATTCGCAAGGTGAAAAGTGATGCACAAGTTTCGATGAAGGCAGAAATTTCACTAGCTGAAATCACTGCACCAGCAGAAATCATCGCTCTTGTGAAACTTGCAGAAACAGATGTGCTTACAGCCGGCCGCATTCAAACAGCAAAATGGAATGAAGGATCTGAAATTTCAGTTAGTGCAACCATTGCACCGGTTGAATAATTAAGCAGTCTTGTCTTTGCGAGACTTTGGAGTCTCTTTCTTAGTCTGGTGAAGCACGATTGTCGGGTGGTCGCCGTTTTTCACAGTGTTCTCGGTGACCACAACTTTTTCGATGTCTTCGCGACCCGGGATTTCATACATTGCTGGCAGAAGAACCTCTTCCAGGATCGAACGAAGTCCGCGCGCACCAGTGCCTCGAGCCATAGCTAGTTGAGCGATTGCAGAAAGCGCTTCTGGTTCAAATGCAAGTTGCACATCATCGAGTTCAAACAAACGTTGATATTGGCGAACAAGTGCATTGCGAGGTTCGGTTAGAACCTTGATCAATGCTGGTTCGTCTAGAGCTGTCACTGAAGCAATGATTGGCAGACGACCAATAAATTCTGGAATCAAACCAAATTTCACAAGATCTTCTGGCATAACTTGGCTAAAAATGTCGCCTGGGTTTGTGTTGTCGACTTCAGAATTTAGAGCTGAAGTGAAACCGAGCGACTTCTTTCCGACGCGCGCTTCAATCACTTTGTCGAGACCTGCGAAAGCGCCACCTACGATAAACAAAACATTGCTGGTGTCGATTTGAATGAATTCTTGGTGTGGGTGTTTGCGACCGCCTTGAGGTGGAACGGAAGCAGTCGTGCCTTCAAGAATCTTAAGAAGAGCCTGTTGAACACCTTCACCTGAAACATCGCGAGTGATTGATGGGTTTTCGCTCTTGCGCGAAATCTTGTCGATTTCGTCGATGTAGATGATGCCCTGCTCGGCGCGCTTCACATCAAATTCAGCAGCTTGGATCAATTTCAACAAAATGTTTTCGACATCTTCTCCCACATAACCAGCTTCGGTCAATGCAGTCGCGTCAGCCATTGCAAATGGAACATTGAGCATTCGAGCCAAAGTTTGAGCAAGCAAAGTTTTGCCTGAGCCGGTTGGGCCGAGAAGAAGAATGTTTGATTTAGCGAGTTCAACTGCGTCGCTCTTTTGACCTTCGCTCGCTTTTACGCGCTTGTAGTGGTTGTAGACCGCAACTGAAAGAGATTTCTTTGCTGCTTCTTGACCAATAACGTATTCGTCGAGGAATTCGAAAATTTCTAATGGCTTTGGTAGGTCACCGAGAGTCTCGCCGACAATGTCTTGCAATTCTTCTTCGATGATTTCATTGCAAAGGTCGATGCATTCGTCGCAGATGTAAACACCTGGACCTGCAATTAGTTTTTTGACTTGCTTCTGAGATTTCCCACAGAAATTACATTTGAGCAAATCACTTGTTTCACCGACTCGTGCCATGGTGCAAACCTAACCATTCTTAGTGACAATCACCCGCTTTATTGCCGCAAAGTTGCATCTGTTCGCTATCAGCGAACAACTTCAACTAAACAGCTTTGCGTGATTGAATCACTGAGTCCACAACGCCGTATTCGACAGCCATTTGCGCTGTCAAAATCTTGTCGCGTTCGATGTCGCGTTGAATATTTTCAAGTGATTGCCCTGTGTGGCGAGCGAGAATTGTTTCCATTTCGCTGCGCATACGCAAAATTTCATTTGCTTGAATCTCTATGTCAGATCCTTGGCCACCACCTTCGGTGTATGGCTGGTGAATCAAGATGCGAGCATGTGGAAGCGCAAAGCGTTTTCCAGGTGAACCTGCTGCCAACAAGATCGCGGCTGCCGATGCAGCTTGTCCCAAGCAAACTGTTGTGACAGTTGGCTTGATGAATTGCATTGTGTCGTAGATCGCGGTCATTGCGGTGTATGAGCCACCAGGTGAATTGATGTAAATCGAAACTTCGCGATCTGGATCCATTGATTCTAGGCACAACAATTGCGCCATCACATCATCAGCTGAAGCATCGTCGATCTGCACTCCAAGGAAGATGATCCGCTCTTCAAAAAGTTTTGTGTAAGGGTTTTGAATGCGTTCACCATTTGCAGTGCGTTCGCGAAATTCCGGAACGATGTAACGAGCTTGCGGACCTGCTGTGCGCAATGCTGCTTGAACTACTTTGTCTGAATTCATCACAGTGTTCCTCAAGACTTTCCGTTTGAAATTACATTGTCGATTAGCCCATATGCTTTTGCGTCTTCAGCGGTGAACCATGAATCTCGATCTGAATCTGCTTCAATTTTTTCGAGTGATTGGCCTGAGTGCTGTGCGATAAGTTGAGCAAGCTTCTTCTTTAATTGCAGCATTTGTTCAGCTTGAATCTTGATATCAGAAGCTGTACCACCGATGCCGCCAAGTGGCTGATGCATCATGATGCGAGTGTTTGGCGTTGCAGAGCGCTTTCCAGCAGCTCCTGCACAAAGTAGGAATTGACCCATTGATGCGGCCAAGCCCATTGCAACTGTTGCAACATCATTCGGCACGAGCATCATCGCGTCGTAAATCGCCATACCAGCTGAAACTGATCCGCCTGGAGAGTTGATATAGAGAGTGATGTCCTTTTCTGGATCTTCAGCACTTAAAACTTGGAGTTGTTTAACAATGCGGTTTGAGTTGTCGTCGCGAACTTCACCCTCAAGCCAAATAATGCGTTCACGCAGCAGACGTTCGTCTACCCAATCATTGAAACTTGAAAGTCCAGCGCCGGTTCCGCGCATATTTGGGTTTTCCATTAAAACTCCTAAAACAGTTTTTCCATTGGCGAGAGTAACTCGGCAACACGACGCATGCCCATCGAAGGGGTAAATGTTCGCCCACGGCGAAATAGTGAATATTTTAGATAATGAAACTCAGAGGGCGTCGAATTCGGCTTTGCGCTCGGCCATCCAGTTTTCCATTTGACCAGAGCTCATTAGTTCCATCATTTTGCCCATTGCGGCAATATGCGACGCATCTTCGGCTCCATACATTTCGCGACCATGGCTTTGGCTGAGTTGCGCCATGTCTTCAAAAGTTTCAGCTTCAAAAACTAAATTACATGCACCACCTAGTTGGTTGCAAGTCATTTTTTTCATAAGTAGCTCTTAGCCCTGTGACAATGCTGCAAGATCTGCGTCTAGATCATCTAGGTTGATGATTTTGCCCAAGCTGTCAACAACTTGTGCTGCTTTCAACGCAACTTCAAGTGCCTTTGCGCGACGTACATCTGAAATCGCCATCTGCACTCCACCAGATTGCACAAGTGCATCTGCAAATTCTTGTGGTTGCATTCCATAACGAGGTGCCTGTTGGACCAACCAAGCTGAGAGCTCTTGCTCAGAAACTGAAATCTGTTCGGTCTCTGCAATCTTGTCGAATACGAATTGTGCTTTCAAAGAATTGCGAGAATTTTGTGCAAACTCTTCTTTGTGTGCATCATCGCCATGACCATCTTGGAAGTGTTCTTCGATTTCAGCTTCTAAAACTTTTGTCGGTAGTGGAATCTCAACAGCATTTAGCAAAACATCTTGAACTTTTTCGCGAGCCTGGTAGCCCTGTTCCATACGCTTCAAACGTGCATATCGTTCTTCAACATCCGCACGAAGTTCTGCAACTGTGTCGAATTCAGATGCAAGTTGTGCGAAATCGTCATTAAGTTCTGGAAGTTCGCGTTCGCGCACTGCTTTTATAGTTACTGAAACTTTGATCACTTTGTCGGCGTGCTCGCCGGCTTCTGGAGTGAAATCAAAAGTGCGAACATCTTCAGCTTTTGCACCGCGAACTGCTTCATCAAACCCTGGAAGCATTCCATCGGTTCCAAGTTCGTACGAAAGTGCTGATGCTGTTAGGTCTGCAATGTTGTCGCCATCTAGATCGCCCGCGATGTCAATCAAAAGCACATCGCCGTCCTTTGATTCGCGTTCAACAGTCTTCAAAGTCGCAAATCGTGTGCGAAGTGCATCAACTTGTTCGTCAATCTGCTTTTCGTCGATTTCCACCGCGTCAACTTCGATCTTCAAGGTTTCAAAACCTGGCAAATCAAAATCTGGGCGAACTTCAACTTCAACAGTGAATGCAACGTGCACGTCTTCTGCAATTTCGGTTACATCAACAACTGGGCGGCCAACTGGAAATAGACCTTCTTTAAGAATTGCTTCGTTGTATGCGGTTGGGATTGCATCATTTAGCGCTTCTTCAATAACTGCAGCGCGACCTACACGTTGATCAATGATGCGAGTTGGGATTTTTCCTTTGCGAAAGCCTGGAATGTTTACTTGCTTCGCGATGCGGTCGTAAGCCTTGTCGAATGCAGGTGCCATTTCTTCGAACGGAACTGTGATTGTGAATTTAACTGCAGTTGGAGAAATACGTTCGAAATCCGCTTTCATGAAACCCTTCCAGATTCTCGATATCGAGACCTCACAAAGTGAGTGGTCGGGGCGGAGAGACTCGAACTCTCGGTCTCCTGCTCCCAAAGCAGGCGCGCTAGCCACTACGCTACGCCCCGAAGTACCTGCGTAGAGTACCTGAGACGCAGGAGTGCTTCGCACGCGGGTGTAGCTCAATGGTAGAGCCTCTGCCTTCCAAGCAGACCACGCGAGTTCGATTCTCGTCACCCGCTCAAATAAATAAAACCCCCATTTTCGGGGGTTTTATTTATTTGTAGTGAATAGGGTTGCCGGGAATCGGGAGCAATTAGTCCAGTGGACTAATTGCGGCTCTCGTCACCCGGCATCCGGAGCCACAGGATTCACCTATCCTGTCAAGATTACTGAGCTTCCGAAGGCATTTCGACTATTTCCACTCTACGGTTTAAAGATTGCTTCTTTCCTTTTGTGTAGATTGGAGACCGACTACCTCGACCACCAAAGATAACTACAGTGTGATTCCTTTTGCTTAGGTAATCGACCACACTTGTTGTTCTTGATTGAGAAAGCTTATTCATTGTTTTTCTTGAGCCTTCTTTCCAGGCATATCCAAAAACAATCACCTGATCCCATAGTTCTTGGTCCGTTAGTTTGAGGATTTTCCTCTTCTCCGCCTTATTTAGATTCTTGGACTTTTTCGAAAACTTAACGGTTTGGTGGGCCAAAGATCTTGATGAAAGCGCATTTGCACCTGAAGTAATTAATGCCGAGTCTGAAGAAACCAGATTCCCATCAGAATCGAGAACATCCCATGTGCAAGTTCCTTTTGCCAAGAAAACGATCTTGTCTCCGGCAGAAGTGCAGTAAGCCGCATTTGTTACAACAATTTGATCATCTGCGATGTCAGCACCATAAGCTGCCTTCACATAAGAAAATGGTTTTACTGTTTCTGCAATATCAGCAGGAACGATAATTTCTTTCGCTGGGAAAATGTTCCCATTTGTATCTGCATACAACCAACCAGAAGTATGGTCATTCATATCCATGTTGAAATAGAACATCATAAATTTAGTAATTGCGCTTGGAACTTCAAAAGAAATAGTGCTGCTGGCAGAACCATCGACAACATTTCCCGTTTCATAAGGTCCGACATAAGGAAATCCGTCATAAGGAAATTCGTTGTCTAAGTTGAATTCCCAGAAATCATTTATATTATCTGCGACTGAGTCTTCAAGTACATAGATTTCAAATGAATCTACTTGAATACTAAAATCTGATAGTGAGATTGTTAATGGAGTTTCATTGACAAAACCATTTTGATCTACACCAGGACCGGAAAGTGCAATCTCTCCATCCCCTAAGAATGCATTTTGCCCTGGAATGACCTGGCTGGAAACGGCAAGTAGATCAGAAGGATTTGCTGGAACAGCACCGAGGGAGTTGACCCAGATCTTGCTTGGATAGGTGCCTGAGTAGATGTCGTAATCTTCAGTAGGCGAGAAGTACCAAATGAAATTAAATTCTGCACGGCCATTTGAATCGGTAATGAATGTATCGATTTCAGCGGCTTGCTCTAACCAAAATAAATCTGCGATGTTATCGTTTCCGTAAATGAACATGTATCCAAATGAGTATTCTGTATTTGGCGCTAAGTCAGTTGCATACAACGTAACTTCTTGTTCATTCTGCGGTGTGTAATCTGAAAGATAAACGTGCGCAGTTGGATTTGCGGCTGTGGCACTTGACGATGCAACGAGACCGGCAAATACCAAAAAAGTTGATATTGAATACGTTACTAATTTTCTTGCTCTCATAATCCCTCTCCGGACCTTATTAATGAGGTATGGTAATGGGATTTGCGTTACATTGGCAGACAAAGAACAATTTAAAAGCAAGAATTTTTAGCTAACTAAAATTTTTACAAGACGAAACCCATCATTAGCCACTGCACTCATGAGGTGTTCAACTTCAATTGAGCCAACGAGTAAAGCGATTTGGAACACTCCGCGACTGTCTTTGAGAGCGACAGACTGGACAGATATCCCAGCGGCTAGAAGTTTGGAATCTCCACTTCCCACTTCCCAAAAGTCAAGCAGATCTCCAGCTCTCAAATCGCTCGGCAAATCGGTTTCCTCAACCGCAAAAGAAATGATTTTCATGTCCGAAGAAATCTGTGAAATGTCAGCGGCTCGAAGTGCATCACCTTTAGAAAGGGAGATGGCGAAAAAACTATTTTCACTTAATTCTGATGGTTCAAGCCACTGACTGTTTAAAGTCGAAACTAATACTTCCCTAGTCTCAAAATACTCAGCAGAAACCTCATCACCTGCAGCCACATCGCGATTTAAGACTAAGAGGGTTTCAGTGTTATTTTGGGTTGAAAGAATTACCCCACCAAGCACACTACAGATCAACATAATGGCAAGACCGGCAGCAAGTTGTTTTGGCGCGCGTTTCAATTCCGCAAGTGACGCCGATTTATCTAGATTAATTTTCACATTTCTCCTTATGCATCAATCTTGCTTTATGAATTGCACTTTGGAAATCGTTCTTTGAGTTAGCCAAAAGTGCTATTTAAATATTCGTTTGCGTTGTTGAAAATTGCGGCGGAGGAATTTATGAATACATTCAGTTTGTCATCTTGGATTTTGCAATCCATAACATTGTTCCTAGGACTACTCGCAGCAATTCCGCTTTTGCGAGCTATCTTGGGACTAACGCTTATCGCTATTAGCGAAACCTTTAAATTAAAAAATCCAATGCTTCGCAAAATGGGAATCAAGGTCATGCCCACATTTTTGCGCGCAACTCTTGGCCTTGGATTAGCAATTGGTGTAGTCAATCCAGCAGCCGCAGACATTTCACCCCCAGAAATCCCAGTTATAGATCGCGTGATTGAAATTCAAGCAACGGCTGAAACCGAGGTTGTTGTAGAGCAAGCGCCAGTCATCCAAAAAGCAGATTCCAAAATTGACTCAAAACTTTATGTTGTTAAATCAGGAGATTCCTTGTGGTCTATCGCTAAAGAGCAGATTGTCGGCACTGATGCAACTGTCAATGAAATTGACCACGCATGGCGAGAAATTTGGGATAACAACCGCGAGGTGATTGGAAACAACCCATCACTTATCCGTCCAGGACTTGAAATCAAATTAGATGTCGCTGCCCACTAGTGCAAAGAAGGTCTACTCGAGTTACGGAAATTACTTTGAACCTAGAGAGCTATTGCAAACAATTGGATACACAAAGCCGCAGAAATTTGTCGTTTGCACCGTGTCAGATAAATTGACCGATGAACCGGAAATGGAATATCCGCCAAAGGACTGGGTGGCGCGAATCGCAATCGCTTGCATTGAAGTAATCCATGGAAAACGTAGTGTCAACCAGATGCGCAAGATATGCACAAATCGAGTTTCGCAAGATCTGCTAATCAAACAATCCGTGTTGTCCAAAAGGAAGCAATGGAGTCAGGCGAGGATTGTGAAGGTCAAATTTGCCAATGGTGTAAAAGAAAGTGCCGAGGTTTCTATTAATTTTGAGTACGAATCCAAGATATACCCAATGGCAATGAACCTGTCTCTAACCAAAGATGGTTGGCGCATAAATGCCTGCGAGATTGGGCCGCATTAATCGCTAACGTGCGAAGCGCTCCCAACAAGGCGTGTGCCAATGTCGACGGTCTTGAAGTCGAGACTCGTGATCGGTGTGGTCGTCATACGGCCAAGCAACAACATGTGGAGTGGCTGGGCGAATTTCTTGATTGCAACCCGGGCAGCGGTAATTCTTGGTTGAAGCTGCACCAGTGATTCGCTGGATTACCCAGTCCTCGCCTTTTACATCAATCACAGTTCGCACGCCCATTGAGCGCGCATCGCCCAAATCTTTGCCGCCATCATCTTTACGGTTGTTTCGTCTAGCCACTACTCCCCCTAAAACAATCTCGCCGCTGGGTCATCGATTCCACGCAACTCGTCATAGTCAATAACGTAGCAACTTATTCCACGCTCCGCTGCCAAAGTTCTGGCTTGTGGCTTTATTTCTTGAGCCGCGAAAATACCTTTTACGGGGGCGAGAAGCGGATCTTGATTTAGCAGGTCGAGATACCGAGTGAGCTGCTCCACCCCGTCGATTTCACCGCGACGTTTTATTTCTACGGCAATATGTCCACCAGCTGAATCGGCGCAAAGTAAATCGACTGGTCCGATTGCGGTTGGAAATTCGCGACGGACTAATTCATAATTTTCATCAAGTTTCTTGACATGCAGTGCAAGTAATTCTTGGAGGTGAGCCTCCACCCCATCTTTCACAAGGCCTGGGTCCTCGCCAAGTTCATGCTCGGAGTCGTGATGCACTTCTTCAATCGTGATGATGAGTTTTTCACTCTGCTTGTTTGTGACAATCCAATCGCCAAGTCCGTCTTCACTTGTTTCAAACGTTAGAAAGCAAGGTGGGCTCATCCAATTCAGCGGTTTGTATGCGCGATCATCTGCGTGAATGGAAACTGAACCGTCAGACTTGACCAAAATCAATCGCTTTGCACTTGGCAAATGTGCGGATAGTTTTCCGGCGTAGTTGACAGTGCAAGTTGCAATTACGAGTCGCATGCGCGCAGATTACTAAAGTGAAATATCTAATACTGCTAGCGTCGGGCTATGGCAGGAATTAATTGGGGTTCACTCTCGTTCTTATATGGACCTGTTGTTGCCATGTTTGGAATTGGCATTTTGATTCTGTTTCTGCGTTGGGGTTGGACCCGCGGAAAATCCGTGGTTGGCGCATCACATAGACCAGGGCCTCCTGACAACTATGGACAACTCGAAGTAGTTGCGGATTGCACAAACCTGATTGAAGCCGAAGTCTTAAAACTCGCATTGAAAGATGCAGGTTTGCAATCTACAGTCGCAAATACAACCGCAGGACCAAAAGTTATGGTGTGGCCGGAAGACAAAGTCCGGGCTCAAGCAATTTTGCGAAGGCGAAAACCTATTTAATCAATTCGCTTTGCGTCAGCGCCAAGGCGGGCGAGTTGTTCAACAAAGTTTGTATAACCACGATCAATATGGTCAACGCCATGCACGAGTGTGTTTCCATCAGCTACTAATCCAGCCAAAACGAGTCCGGCTCCAGCGCGAATGTCTGTGGCTTCTACGGGTGCACTACTCAAAGTCTCAACACCACGAATTAGTGCATGATGGCCATCAGTTTTAACTGAGGCACCAAGGCGGGCAAGTTCTTGCACGAAGCGAAAACGAGCTTCGAAAAGATTTTCAGTAACCATTGCCGCGCCATCTGCAATTGCATTCATCGCAATAAATTGCGGCTGCAAATCTGTTGGAAAACCTGGGTATGGCAAGGTGACGATGTCGACTGATTTTGGTCTTGCGTTCATAGTGACCCTAAATCCGTCTTTTTCAATATCAACCGTTGCGCCAGCATCTCTGATTTTAGAAAGTGGCATCTCAAGATATTTTGCATCAATGCCGGTGACAGTGATGTCGCCTTTTGTCATTACTGCAGCGGCAGCCCAGGTGCCAGCCACAATGCGATCGCCAATAGTTTCGTGCGTGACCGGATGCAATTTCTCAACACCGCTAATTTCAATTACTGAAGATCCTGCGCCAGAAATCTGTGCGCCCATTTCGCTTAGCATGTTGCAGATGTCTACGATTTCAGGTTCACGCGCCGCGTTGTCAATAACCGTTACACCGCGTGCGAGAACTGCTGCCATCAGAATTGTTTCAGTTGCGCCAACTGATGGAAAATCCAAATGAATAGTTGCGCCATGTAATCCATCTTCAGCATGCGCAACCAAGTAGCCGTGTTCAGATTCAACTTTTGCACCGAGTTTTTTCAATCCCTCAATGTGGTAGTCGAGTCCGCGAGATCCAATGGCATCGCCACCAGGAAGTGCGACATCAGCAGCGCCAATCCGAGTTACTAGCGGGCCAAGCACGCAAATGGATGCGCGCATCTGCCGCACCAAGTCGTAATCAGCTCGATGTTCTAGGTGTTCTGGAACTTTGATAGTTAAGACTTGCTGTTCTTCATCATGGACTATTTCGCAACCTAGACGGCGCATGAGCTCTGCCATGATGGTTACGTCCAAGATTCCTGGGACATTTGTGATTTTGGAAGTACCGGGTGCCAAAATTGTGGCAGCCATGAGTTTCAGGACACTGTTTTTGGCGCCTGTAACTCGAACCTGACCCTCAAGTCTGGCTCCACCGATAACTGAAATCACTGTCACACTGCCAACTCTAGCCAACCCCCTCTAGGGTTATGGCATGGTTAATCTGACACGTATTTACACTCGCACTGGCGATGATGGCACTACTTCTCTCGGGGACATGACCCGCACTGGCAAGAACGACCCACGCTTGAAGGCATACGCCGATGTGGACGAAGCAAATAGCGCGATTGGCGTTGCCATTGCACTCGGCAATTTAGATGCAAACATGGTCAACCTTTTAACTCAGATTCAAAATGATCTATTTGATGTTGGCGCAGACCTTTGCACTCCGGTCATCGACAACCCGAGCGTAGAACCACTTCGCATCACTCAAGAATATGTAGATTTCCTCGAAAAGAATTGCGATGAATACAACGAACATCTCGAACCATTGAAATCTTTTGTACTTCCTGGCGGATCAGCAGGCGCAGCGCTACTACATTCAGCCCGAACTGTTTCACGTCGCGCAGAACGAAGCACATGGGCTGCGCTCGACATGTATCACGGAGGCATGAACAAGTTGACTGCAAACTACCTAAACCGTTTGTCAGATTTACTTTTCATTTTGGCACGCGTTGCAAACAAGTCTGAGGGCGATGTCCTTTGGGCGCCAGGTGCACACAAGCCTAAATAACTTAAAAATAAAAAAATCCCCAGTTGTTTACCAACTGGGGATTTTTTTATTAGAGACCTAGTGCAATGCTCCAGCTGCATGCAAACGAGCTTCGGCGCGAAGTGCGGCAGCTGCTGCCTTGTCATCCTGCTCATTGCGGGCACGTTCGAGTGCGGCGCGGGCGCGAGTGACGTCAATGTCGGCAGCAAGTTCTGCAACCTGAGCTAGAAGGATCACAACGTTTTTGTCTACAGATAGAAATCCGCCATGCACTGCTGCTACGACTTTTTCGCCATTTGCGGTGTCGATGCGAGCAACCGAACCTTCAGACAACAAAGCCAAAACTGGTTCGTGGTTTGCCAAAATACCAATTTCACCTTCAGTTGTTTTTGCAACAATAGAAGTAGCTTCGCCTGACCAAATTTCGCGGTCAGGAGAAACTAGTGAAACCTGCATTGTTGTTGCCACTACTTACCTGCCAACTCTGCTGCATTCTTTAGCAAGTCTTCAATGCCACCGCAAAGGAAGAATGCTTGTTCTGGAATGTGGTCGAATTGTCCATCAGCGATTGCTTTGAACGCTTCGATGGTTTCGGTAACTGGTACGTATGAACCGTCGATACCAGTAAAGACCTTTGCCACGAATGTGTTCTGTGACAAGAAGCGCTGGATACGACGGGCGCGGCCAACCAAAATCTTGTCTTCTTCAGAAAGTTCGTCGATACCAAGAATCGCAATGATGTCTTGCAATTCCTTGTAGCGCTGCAAGATTTGCTTGATGCGAGTTGCAGTGCGGTAGTGGTCGTCACCAACATAACGTGGGTCGAGAATGCGAGAGGTTGAGTCAAGCGGATCCACAGCTGGGTAAATACCAAGTTCTGAAATCGGACGGCTCAACACTGTGGTTGCATCCAAGTGAGCGAATGTGGTTGCAGGAGCTGGGTCAGTCAAGTCGTCTGCAGGAACATAAATCGCCTGAAGAGATGTAATTGAGTGACCACGAGTTGAAGTAATACGTTCTTGCAACATACCCATTTCGTCAGCAAGTGTTGGTTGGTAACCCACAGCTGATGGCATACGTCCAAGAAGTGTTGAAACTTCAGAACCTGCTTGAGTAAAGCGGAAGATGTTGTCGATGAACAACAACACGTCCTGCTTTTGAACATCGCGGAAGTATTCAGCCATGGTTAGTGCTGAAAGCGCTACACGCAAACGAGTTCCAGGTGGTTCGTCCATCTGGCCGAACACAAGTGCAGTTTTTTCGATAACACCGGTTTCAGTCATTTCAAGGAAAAGGTCGTTACCTTCACGAGTACGTTCACCAACACCGGCGAACACAGACACACCACCGAAGTTTTCAGCTACGCGGTAAATCATTTCCTGAATCAAAACGGTTTTACCAACACCAGCACCACCGAACAAACCGATCTTTCCACCCTTTACATATGGGGTTAGAAGGTCGATAACTTTGATACCAGTTTCGAAAACTTCGGTCTTTGATTCGAGTTGATCAAATGATGGAGCTTGGCGGTGGATACCCCAGCGCTCATTGATTTCCAATGAAGATGCTGGCACGTCAAGTGGCTCGCCCAAGGTGTTCCAAACGTGACCCTTGGTTACGTTGCCAACTGGCACAGTGATTGCATCGCCGGTGTCAGTTACTGCTGCACCGCGGGTCAAACCATCTGTTGGCTGCATTGAAATCGCGCGAATCACGTTGTCACCAATGTGTTGTGCAACTTCCAAGGTCAAAGTGCGGCTCTCACCTGCAACATTGATTTCTACCTTGAGTGCGTTGTACAACGCAGGCATTGACTCGGCTGGGAACTCAACGTCAACAACGGGTCCGGTGACTCGTGATACGCGACCAGTGCTTGTAGCGGTCATTTTGTTTTCCTTTACTTCGCTGACGCCAGCGCATCTGCGCCGCCGACGATTTCAGAGATTTCTTGGGTAATTTCAGCCTGTCGAGCCTGGTTGGCCAAACGGGTAAGAGTCTTAATTAGTTCTTCTGCGTTGTCTGTTGCAGACTTCATTGCACGACGGCGAGCGGCGTGCTCCGAAGCAGCTGACAATAGAAGTGCGTTCCAAACAACACTTGTTATGTATTGCGGAAGCAATGAATCAAGCACATCAGCTGCACCTGGTTCAAAATCGTAAAGTGGAAGTGCTTCACCATGTTCTGCTTCAGTCTTCTCTTCAACTTCAAGTGGCAACAAGCGCTTTGCAACTGGAGTTTGGGTAACCATGTTTTCAAATTGAGTGTAGACCAAGTGAATTTCGTCAACACCGCCCTCTTCAACTGGAGTTTGGAAAGACTTCAACAAAGACTCAGCAATCTTGCGTGCATCTTCGTATGTTGGTTGGTCTGTAAATCCGCTCCAAGAATCTGCAATCTTGCGATCTCTGAACTTGTAGAAGGAAATACCTTTACGGCCAACTAAGAATGCGAGTGGTTCAACACCTTCTTCGCGAAGGTATGAATTGACACCTTCAGCTTCGCGAATTGCATTTGAAGAATATCCGCCAGCCAAACCACGGTCTGCAGTAATCAAACAAACAGCTGCGCGATTTCGCTTTTCTGGATGAGCAGTTAGCGGATGTGCAGTTGTTGAGTTTGATGCGGCTGCAGAAACTGCTGCCACTAGTGCTTTCGTGTATGGCAAAGATGCAGCAACTCGTTGTTGCGCTTTCACAATACGTGAAGACGCAATCAACTCCATTGCCTTTGTAATCTTCTTGGTTGCCTTTACGGACTTAATTCGTCCGCGGTAAACCCGAAGCTGCGCACCCATGTCTAATACCTACCGATTACTTCTTGACCTTGGTGATTTTGGTTGGGTCAATGTCAGATTCATTTAGCGCTTCTACTGGAGCATCATTAACTAGCAAGTGACCAGCTTTTGTGGTGAAGGTCTTCTTGAAGTTTGCAATGGTGGTTTCCAAAGTTGCAACTGTTTCGTCGCTCAAAACATTTGTGCTTGCCAAATCATTGACAGCTGCAGCGACTTCACGATGTGCGTAAGCCAAGAATTCTGATTCGAATCGACGAATGTCTTCGACCGGAACATCGTCCATCTTGCCAGTGGTGCCAGCCCAAACTGAGATAACCGCATCAGCCATTGAGAACGGGCTGTACTGAGGTTGCTTCAAAAGTTCAACCAAGCGAGCACCGCGATCTAGCTGCGCTTTTGATGCAGCATCTAGGTCAGAACCGAAAGCAGCGAATGCTTCAAGTTCGCGGTATTGCGCCAAGTCCAAACGCAAACGACCAGCAACACGCTTCATTGCCTTTGTTTGAGCAGAACCACCCACGCGAGAAACTGAAATACCTACGTTGATCGCAGGGCGAACACCTGAGTTGAACAAGTCAGACTCTAGGAAGCACTGTCCATCGGTGATAGAAATAACGTTTGTTGGGATGTATGCAGAAACGTCGTTTGCTTTTGTTTCGATGATTGGAAGTCCAGTCATAGAACCTGCGCCCAATTCATCAGACAACTTTGCACAACGTTCGAGCAAGCGGCTGTGTAGGTAGAAAACGTCACCAGGGTAAGCCTCACGACCTGGCGGACGGCGAAGTAGAAGTGAAACGGCGCGGTATGCCTCTGCTTGTTTCGACAAGTCGTCGAAAATGATGAGGACGTGTTGTCCGTTGTACATCCATTGCTGTCCGATTGCAGAGCCGGTGTACGGAGCCAAGTATTTGAAACCTGCTGGGTCAGATGCAGGAGCCGCAACAATTGTTGTGTAAGCCATTGCACCGTTTTCTTCTAGTGCACCCTTAACTGCTGCGATGGTTGAACCCTTTTGACCAATCGCAACGTAAATGCACTTAACCTGCTTTTTAGGATCGCCCGATTCCCAGTTAGCTTTTTGGTTGATGATGGTGTCGATTGCAACTGCAGTCTTACCAGTCTGACGGTCACCAATAATTAGCTGACGTTGACCGCGACCAATTGCAGTCATCGCGTCAATCGCTTTGATGCCAGTCTGCATTGGTTCTTTAACTGGTTGGCGTTGCACAACTGTAGGTGCTTGAAGTTCCAATGCGCGGAATGCATCAGCCTTGATTTCGCCAAGACCATCGATTGGATTTCCAAGCGGATCGACTACGCGACCTAGGAAGCCGTCACCCACTGGTACAGAAAGAATTTCGCCAGTGCGACGAACTGTTTGACCTTCAGCAACGCTTGAGCCGTCACCTAGCAAAACCACACCGATTTCTTGGACGTCAAGGTTTAATGCAAGACCGCGCAAGCCACCTTCGAATTCCAATAGTTCGTTTGTCATTGCCGAGTGGAGACCTTCAACGCGAGCGATACCGTCACCAGTTTCAATTACACGACCAACTTCATCGCGAGTTGTGTTTGGTTGGTATGACGCCACATTGCGCTCAATGGCGGCGCGGATTTCGTCCGGGCGGATCGAAAGCTCCGTCATGATGTCCTACTTCCTTTTTTTCTTAATTAGCCGACGAGGGTTCGACGGGCTTGTTCAAGTCTTGTACTTACGCTGCCGTCAATCACATCGTCACCGAGGCGCACAGACACACCACCGATGACTGATGGATCAACTACAACATTGAGGCTGACCTGTTGGCCAGCAATGCGAGCAAGTACGTTTTGTAAACGAGTTACTTGTTCGCCGTTTAGAGAAATTGCCACTCGAACTTCCGCAACGATGCGATTGCGTAGATCTGCTGCGATATTGCTTAGATTTTTCAAAGCAACATCGACACGTCGTCCTCGCAAGTTTGCGCCGGAGTGTTCAAGTAGAAGTGCTGAACCATTTGCGGTTCGGCCATTTAACACATCACGCACTACCCCAGCTTTTAGTTCGCTTGAGAATGCAGGATTTGTTAGTGCCATTTGCAATTCAGCATTTGCATCAACTGCTTGACCGAATGCGAAAATTTCATTTTCAACACGATCAAGATCGCCTGCGGCATCTGCAGCAGCGAACACAATAAATGCCGCCAGACTTTCGATACCTTCGACAAGATCATCTGGAGATGACCAGCGTGATCTAGTTGCAGCAACCACAAAATCAAGTGACAAAGCGCTGATCTTTGAACCTAGAATGTCGCGCACCAAGTTTTCGCGTGATTCAACTGGTTGACCAGCATCAGCGAGAGCTACTCGAAGTGATTTATCACTTGCGAATAGTTTGGTGACATTCAAAAGTTCTGAACCAGCATTTGCAAAACCTGATTCACCACGCTTTGCAGAAACTAAATCCTGAAGAGCGATTAGTGATTCGCGACTAGATCCGAGCATTAGCGACCTGCCTCATTTGCTTGACGTTCAAGATCGCTGATGAATTGATCGACAACTGCACGCGCACGTGCATCGTCTTTCAATGATTCGCCAACAACCTTTGATGCTAGATCAAGCGCGAGGGCTCCAACTTCTTTTTGAAGAGTTGAAACTGCTTGGGCTTTTTCTGCGTCAATTTGTTCAGCCGTGCGCTTTAGAGTTGCTTGGGCTTTGTCTTCAGCTTCTTTGCGTGCGCTATCAACAATGCTGCGCTTTTCTTCATCAGCTGCTGCACGAATGCTTGATGCTTCGGTGCGGGCTTCTGAAAGTTGAGCGTTGTACTTGGTAAGAGCTGCTGACGCTTGTTCTTGAGCTGCTTGCGCCTTGGCGAAACCGCCCTCAATCTTTTCTGTACGTTCATCCAGCACTTTGTTGAAGCGTGGAAGTACGAACTTTGAGAACAGCACAACCAAGATCACGAAGGAGACAGTTCCCCAAAGCAAATCCGGAGTCGCAGGTAGGAGAATTGAGTTTTCGCCTTCTGCGCTTGCTAGTAGTGCGTTGATGCCCATGTGGCAATCCGTCCTTTAAAAGATCGAGTTAGACGAAGAGGAAGCCTGCAACGAGGCCGATTAGTGCTAGAGCTTCGGTGAACGCAATACCCAAGAACATGTTGGTACGTAGAACACCAGTTGCTTCTGGTTGACGTGCAATACCTTCTAGTGCTTTACCAACCAAGATACCGATACCGATACCAGGTCCGATTGCAGCAAGGCCGTAACCGATAGCGTTCAAGTTACCGCTAACAGCTTCTGCAGCTGCGATAAGAGCAATGTTGCTCATGTCTTTCCTTTCGTTGTGATGTTTTGTTTCACCAAAACATCGTCTGTGTTTTTAGTGTTCGTCCGCCGTTGCTCCACTGATGTAGACCGCAGTCAACAAAGTGAAGATGTACGCCTGGAGGAACGCGACCAGAACTTCAAATAGCGTGAACGCAAAGCCCATCGCATAAGAAGCCAAGCCGAAAATTTTGAGGAAGCCCTGTCCGTCAACCAACAAAGCGGATGTCGCGCTGAAGAAAAGGACGAGCAACAAGTGACCAGCCATCATGTTTGCAAGCAAACGAATGGTCAATGTCATTGGGCGCAAGATGAATGTGGAAACTGCTTCAATCGGAGTAACCAGCAAATAAATAGGTGCTGGAACTCCTGGTGGGAACAAGTTCATCTTGAAGTAATGAACAACACCGTGATGGCGAATACCTTGAACGTTGAAAACGATCCAAGAAACGACTGCCAAAATCAAAGGCACCGCAATTACCGAAGTTCCAGCGATCTGCAAACCTGGGATGATGCCTGTTATGTTGAAACCAAGCAACATAAAGAACAAGGTCGCCAAGTACGGTGCGTACTTGCGACCTTCATGTCCCATAACTTCTTCTGCAATATTGATGCGAACGAAGTCGAGTGCGATTTCGCCCATGTTTTGCAATTTGCTTGGAATGAACCGAGTTTTTGCAAAAGCTGAAACGAAGAAAAACACGATGACGAAAGTCATCAAAATCATGATGAGGTTGATGCGAGACATTTCATATGGTGTGCCAACAAACAGCAAACCGCCTGGGAAGAACTCTTCAGTTGAAGGGGCGTGAAAGCCGCCTTCTCCTTCACCACTTAGTGGAAGAAAGTTTCCAAGTCCAAGCATTCTGGTGTGACCCCATCTGTCGCATCAGCATTCAACTTATTTGTTGAACGTTTAGTTTTTTCCAAACCTTACATAAACGATGTAAAGCGAGGTGATGAATCCGACAACCACACCAATTGCTGTGAAGGTGCGAGTGGTGTTCAACCATCCGTCGACCAGCCAACCTGCAAACCCCCAAACAGCAGGACCTGCAACAAGTGTGCTGATCGCGCCCCAAACCTGACCTTCACCACGATTATCCTGTGATGCAGTGTTTGATTTTGGTGTTTCAGGGGAAGGTTGATGGTTGGTATCTGGTTGAGAATTGCCGCTCATCGAGGCGGAATACTAACGAATCTCTGACATTGTGCAGACCGCGGGTTCGCCCCATAAATCGGTCACAAATGTGCCTAAACCCTGCCGCCAAGATTGCCTTCGGAACCAGACATTTTCTGCGCTAGCCAAACAGGTGCAACAAACAAAATGAGCATAAATGCCGCAACGGCATTCACAATCGGGCCTTGATTTGGGCGGAATAGGTTGTTGAAAATCCACTGCGGCAGGGTTTGAACCCCAGGACCTGATGTAAATGTGGTGACCACAATCTCATCAAAGGACAAGGCGAAGGCCAAAAGTGCGCCAGCGACCAATGCAGACCTGACAGCCGGGAAGGTGATGTAGCGGAAGGTTTGCCACGCTCTCGCACCAAGATCTGCGGATGCTTCTTCAAGAGTTACGCCAGTTCTTCTAAGTCTGGCCGCCACATTGTTGTAAACCACAACGATGCAAAAAGTTGTGTGACCTAAGACCACCGTGAACAAACCCATACTTATGCCAATTGGTTTAAGGACAGTTGAAAACGCAGAGTTGAGTGCGATACCAGTCACGATACCTGGCAGTGCGATCGGCAACACGACTAGAAAATTGATGACGTTCTTGCCGAAGAAATCAAAGCGCACCAACGCAAATGAAAGTGCGGTGCCAAGTAGCAATGCAAATACAGTTGCGCCGACTCCAGCTTTGATGCTCATTCCGAAAGCTGATCGCACACCTTCATTTGCAATCGCCTTTTCCCACCAAACAGTTGTGAATTCGGTTGGTGGCCAACTGAATACTTTTGATTTGTTGAATGAATTGACGACCACGATTGCAAGTGGGAAATATATAAAACCAAGTCCAACCATTGCGCCGAATGCGACAAATAATTTTGCACGTTTGCTCAACAACATCAGAGATTCTCCAATGCGCCAGTTTTTCGTACAGCCCATAGATACCCAACCACAACAAGGATTGGGAAGGTGGCAGCAGCTGCTGCAAATGGAAGATTTCCAGCCACACCAATGTTGTCGTAAACCACATTCGCAAACATCTGCGTTGTACCGCCCACAATTTTCACCATGATGTAGTCGCCAAGACTTAGTGAGAAAGTAAAAATTGAGCCAGCAATTATTGCTGGGGCAAGAAGTGGAAAAACAATTCTGCGGAATGTCAAAGAATTTGGTGCACCAAGATCCGAACTGGCATCTGTCAACGAATCTGGAATTCGTTCAAGTCCGGCATAGATTGGCAAAATCATGTAAGGCAACCAAAGGTAAGCAAGCGCAATCACTGTGGCTGGCAGACCTAGGCCAGGACCTTTTAGCCCAAATGGTTGCAACATCCAATCAATCACTCCGTTGTTGTCGAGCATGATGCGCCAGGCATAACCTTTAATCAGATAGCCAGCCCAGAGCGGCATTGTTGATGCAATCAAGATTGCATAACGCAACTTAGAGGAGCGAACAACTTTTGCTACATAAAAAGCAATTGGCAATGCGAGCAATAAATCAATCAAGGTCACAAGAATCGCAATTGCAATACTGCGAATAGCAACAGTTCGATAAACCTCGACTGTCACTAGGGTTTCGAAGTTTTTTAATGTGAAAGTTTTAATTATGTTTCCGGTGAATGAATCCAAGCTCCAAAAACTTGACATCACCATGTTTGCAAGCGAACCTAGGTAGAGCACAACGAGCCAAAACAATGGCACCGTTAATAAGAGCGCTAAGTGCAGTTTTCGATTGCGGAAAAAAATATTTCTTGGAGCACGCCCAACATCCGCACCACCATTTGGTGATGCGGATGTTGTGGCAGTGCGATTAGGCATTAGCCCTTGATATCCGTCCAGGCTTGCACCCATGCAGAGAAATCAACACAGATTTCGCCGCGACCGTCTAGACAGTCGGCCATTGGAGTTGTCCAGTAGTAGATATTTGATGCGTAATCAGCATCTAGTGCATGGTAGGTGTCACAGAAGGTTGCGTCTGAGGTTTCATCGCAAGCCAAAGTCTGTGATGGTGCTTCACCAAACCATTCAGCAACCTGTGCGTTCACAGTTGCAGAAGCGATCCAATCCATCCACTTGTACATGCAGTTTGGATGTGCAGCTTCTGATGCAATCATCCAAGTGTCAGACCATCCGGTTGCACCTTCTGTAGGAACAACACCATCTACTGCAACTTTGCCTTCCCAGTTGATCAAGTTTGCGTTGATCTGCCAAGCAGTACCAATCACATTTGAACCTTGGCCGAATGAAGAAACTTCATCGGTGTAAGCAGCCCAGTAGCTTCCAATCATTTCGCGCTGTTGCTTCAAAAGTGCAACTGCGGCATCGAATTGATCTTGGTCTAGTGAGTATGGATCGGTGATTCCCAAATCAGGTTGTGTTTCCATCAAGTACAAAGCAGCATCTGCAATGTAGATAGGTGCGTCGTATGCAGTGATTTTTCCTGCGTATGGTGAATCCGCTTCAAATACTGCGCCCCACGATGTAGGTGCAGGTGTTACCTCATCAACGTTGTACATCAATACGTTTGCGCCCCAACCGTGTGGAATGCCGTACATCTGACCTTCAGCTGAGTTCCAGTCGCGGTCCTTCAAGAAGTCAGAAATAGTTGCGTAGTTTGGAACCAAGTCAGTATTAACTGGTGCAACATCGCCACCATAAATCAAACGAAGAGTTGCGTCACCCGATGCAGAAACACCGTCGTAGTCACCACTCTTGATCAAAGTAACCATTTCGTCTGAAGTGTTACCGATTTTCACGTTAACCATGCAACCGGTTTCTTCTTCGAATGGTGTAACCCAGTCAACTGCAGGATCTGTTGAACCATCTTCTGCATAACCAGCCCAAACGACGATATTTAGTTCGCCTTCACCTTCGCCAACCGAAGTTGCCATTGGCACGTCTGGAAGGCTGGATTCTGGCGCTGCAGATTCTGATGAACAACCTGCTAGCGCCAAGATAGAAATTGCTGCAATCGCTAGCAACTTGAATCGCTTACTTGCCATACCTAATTTCCTCCTCTTTCTCCGGTTGGAGAAACCTATTTTGCAATCGCAAACTCATCAGCTGAATTCCAACTGAGTGTGATTGCCTGGCCAACACTCAATGACGCAATATCGCGGCCATCGTTTGGTTGGCTTGATACAAGTTGGCCGCCACCATCGAGTGAAACAATTACTCGAGTTGCATTGCCAACATAAATAACTTCTCGGACCGAACCGTTTGCACGTCGATTGCCATTTCCGTTTACTGAAATCTTTTCCGGGCGAATTGAAACAGTTTGCGAAACACCTGTAATTCGAGCAGCAACTTCCCCACTCAAAAGATTTGCAATGCCCACAAATCCTGCAACAAATTCGGTTGCTGGGTGTTCATAAATTTCTCGTGCGGTGCCGAGCTGTTCGATCTTGCCGTTGTTGAAAACTGCAATTCGATCGCTCATCGTCAAGGCTTCTTCTTGATCATGTGTTACGAAAACAAAAGTGATTCCGACTTCGCGCTGCAATTCTTTTAATTCAATTTGCATCTGCTCGCGAAGCTTCAAATCCAAAGCGCCGAGTGGTTCGTCGAGCAACAAAACTTTTGGGCGATTTACAAGGGCGCGAGCGAGTGCAACGCGTTGGCGTTGGCCACCTGAAAGTTGGGATGGTTTTCTATCCCCATAACCACCTAGTGCCACACCCTCGAGGGCTTCAAGGGCGCGAGCCTTGCGTTCTGCTGCCGGAACCTTTTTCACACGCAATCCGTACTCGACATTTTCGAGGACATTCATGTGCGGGAAGATCGCGTAATCTTGAAAAACTGTATTTACATCTCGAGCGAATGGTGGCTCATTCGTCACATCTTGGCCATCTAACAAAATGGTGCCAGCGGTTGGCATTTCGAAACCGGCAATCATGCGAAGCACAGTGGTCTTGCCCGAACCAGATGGGCCGAGCAATGTGATGAACTCACCGTTGAAAACATCTAGATCGACATTGTCGACCGCAACAACTGTTCCACCGTTTGCTTTGAACTCTTTGCGAAGTCCTCGCAAACTAATAGCTACCTCGCGACTCATGCGGGGGCATCACCTTTCAGCTCGTTCATCCTTGAACGCTCCGAGAGTAGCACGGCGCGCTTAAGAAACGTAAGGAACTTTGGCTTTGAGCGTGATTTGGGCTTCAGTTATCAGTAGACCTGAAGTCGCTATAAGTAATGTAACAAAAAAGACTGGCCGACTGTAGAAATCCTGCCCGCGCATCCAGGCTAGTACGCACAAAAGTGCAATAATTTTGAGTAGCCAAGAGCCGAGCACGATTGCGCCAAGTTTTTCTGCACCAATTCCAGCAGTCTTTAGGGCGGTCACGGCAGTTACGCCGAAAAACACCCAAGGAATTCCGCCGCCAAGTAAAACTCCAAAGCCAGCTTCTTTTTGATCTAGCAAAAATAAAATTGCTGTAACAATTGGTACTAAAAGAAAAGCAAGGGCGCCAACTCGCAAGATGCGTTTCATCGGAACTATTAGTGCTTCATTGTGGCTCACTTTGCAACTCTACTTTCCCACTTGGACCTTGGTATGCGAATGCGCTGAACCAAAACAAAAGATGCAACCAAGAAGATGGGGACCGCAATCGCCCACGCAACAAACGCGAGTGAGACTGCGAAGAACGAAACTAGCGCTGCCCACGCATACATCAAATAAGCCGCACGTCGAGTTGAGTGACCGCGTTGCAGCAAGCGGTGATGTAGATGTTCTTTGTCTGGCGCGAATGGATTTTGCCCGCGCGAGGTGCGACGGATGATCGCAAGCATCAAATCAAGCATTGGCAAACCTAGGACTGCAACTGGGAGCAATAGCGGAAGCAAGGTTGGTGCAAGTGAGGTTCCTTCAAGTGCATTTGGGTCTACTTGACCTGTTAGCGAAATCATCGATGTGGAAAGTAGCAATCCCAAAAGCATGGAACCAGTGTCGCCCATGAAAATTCGAGCTGGATTGAAGTTGTGTGGCAAGAAACCAATTGCCATACCTGCAATGGTCGCGCTGATCAATGTTGAAAGAGTTGCGCGCTCAAGGCCGTAGTGACCTGATAGCCAATATGAGTAAACAAAGGATGCAAGTGCTGAAATACCAATCACTCCAGCAGCCAGTCCATCCAAACCGTCAATGAAATTTACGGCGTTGATTGTTACAAGCACAATCAAAACCGTTAGACCAACTGATGTGATCGGATCGAGAATTGTTGCATTGCCAAGCGGCAACCAAATGAAACCCACACCTTGGTAGGCCAGCAAACCAGCGGCGAGTGCCTGGCCTGCAAGTTTTGTTGATGCATCGATATCAAACTTGTCATCAAGTAATCCGAGAATCACAAGAATGGT
>JAHEEQ010000022.1 GCA_024640585.1 Micrococcales bacterium | reverse complement strand
AATGTTGGCAGTACCTTCTCGTTACGTCTACCTTTATATGTGCCTACTGAGGAGATTTCACAATGACAAAGATTTTGATCGTTGAAGATGAGTCTTCATTTTCTGAAGCCCTAGCCTTCTTGCTAGGTAAAGAGGGCTTTGAAGTTACGGTTGCAGAAGATGGCAAACAAGCATTAGAAATGTTCGCAAAAGATGGCGCAGAGTTAATCTTGCTTGATTTAATGATTCCTGTTGTTTCTGGCATCGAAGTTTGCAGAACAATTCGCACAACATCACAAGTTCCCATCATTATGTTGACCGCGAAGGATGCCGAAATCGACAAGGTTGTTGGGCTCGAGCTTGGCGCTGATGATTATGTAACAAAGCCTTATTCATCTCGCGAACTCATTGCTCGAATTAAGGCGGTTTTGCGCCGCGGAATAGTCGATGAATCATCAGATGTTGAACATGGAATTCATACCGTTGCAGGTATCAAGCTAGACATTGGCAAGCACCAAGTAACAATCAATGGTGAAGTTGTTTCACTCCCTCTTAAAGAGTTTGAATTGCTGGAATTCTTAATGCGCAATGCTGGTCGCGTTCTTACTCGTTCGCAATTAATTGATCGTGTGTGGGGTGGCGATTACTACGGCGATACAAAGACTTTAGATGTTCACATCAAGCGTTTGCGAGCAAAGATCGAAACAGATCCAGCAAACCCTGTTTTGATTCAAACAATTCGCGGACTTGGATACAAATTAGAAAGTAACTAGCGAGTGGCAGCACTCCGACAATCACTTTAGGGCTGTACCACTCACTTCCTTCTTCTTGTTCGAACATAAAATAGAGGCATGACAACTCTAGAAAATATCCGTGAGAGTATAGAAAATCCAAAGTTCACCTATCGACAAAGAGTTGCCGTCCTCGCTAATTTGGCTGAAAATCTTCTTGATCCACCTCCTGTGCGAAAAGAGTGTCGCGAGGCATTAGAGGCACGAATTATTTGCGATATGTATGAAGGTAACGCGCCATACCGTCCTCGCTATTTACTTCCTGATTACGCAATCGTCTTGGAAAACGGTTCGGCTTTTCTTGAATTACCTGCTGCAAAGGATCTTGATGATGCTTTGGCTTTTCTATTAATAATGTATTCCGCAACCCCCTCAATCACTGGATACCCTGTCTATTTCGGAGATCTAGATACATTGTTGCTGCCATATGTCGAAGGTATTAGTGATGAAGTTTTGTACGCGAAATTAAAGCGTTTCTGGATCAGCCTCGATCGAATGTTTCCAGATGCATTTGCGCATACAAATCTAAGTCCTGTGTATAACAGAGTGTCCAAGTTGATTCTCACTTTGGAGCGCGAATTACTTCAGGTAGTACCAAATATAAGTTTAAAGGTGGATCCAGAATTAACTAGCGATGAGTACCTATTGGATGCGGTGAAGACTGTTTTTGCATGCGGTAAACCACACTTCATAAACGATCCAATGATGCAATCAGATTTAGGTGCGCGCTATGCAGCGGTTAGTTGTTACAACTCCCTGAAAATCGGTGGCGGTTCACATACCCTGGTTCGGATCAATTTAAAAGCTACAGCAGAACAATGTAATGGAGGCAAGGATCAATTCTTTGATCAAACCCTTCCCCATTACCTTGATCTAACCGCAGAACTCATGGAGTCACGCATCAACTATTTAGTTGAAGATTCGGGTTTTTATGAAAGTAATTGGCTAGTGAATGAAAGCTTATTGGATTTGGATAAGTTCTCAGCGATGTTTGGAATTTTCGGTCTAGCTGAGTGCGTCAACATTTTGATGGAGCGAGAAGGTGATTCAGGAACTTATGGTCACAGCTCCATGGCGGACGATCTTGGTTATGAAATTACTAGTTTCATTGCTAATTGGGTATCTCAGAGAAAGATGCCTTACTGCAATGGAAATAACGGTAGAGCGCTACTGCATTCACAATCTGGAATTGACCTTGATATCGGCGTGACCGCTGGTACCCGAATTCCAATCGGCACTGAACCTTCCTTACTAGAGCATTTGAAAACTGTTGGCCGTCATCACCATTTATTTGCATCTGGAATAAGTGATGTTCTGTCATTCGATGAAACTGCGGTCAAAAATCCTCTTGCCGTAGTAGATGTCATAAAGGGTGCATTCAAATCTGGGATGCGAGATTTCACCTTCAATTTAGACAGCAACGATTTCATCCGTATCACCGGTTACTTGGTACGTAAATCAGATTTAGAGAAAATGCCCGCTGCTCGCCATAGCAGCACATATTTGGGTGCGGGATCTGTTGCTGATTCTCATGTCGACCAACGTAACGTGAAAAGAGTTGTGAGTCATGAAAGCTCGCCACGCACAGGTAGCTAATGTCATTCCATTCTCGTGGGTAGATGGTCCTGGAAATCGCTTTGTACTTTTCTTACAAGGCTGCAATTTTAACTGCCTAGCCTGTCATAACCCTCAAACTATTCCTTTACATACTCGTCGGGCACGAGAATTAACCGTTTCTCAAATTTTGGATCAGATCAAAGAATCTATGCCATATATATCCGGTGTCACCATTTCTGGTGGTGAAGCCACGGTTCAACATGAATTCATCGCTGAACTGTTTACCGCAATAAAAGAGAGTGATGAGCTTTCGGCATTAACTACATTCATTGATAGTAATGGGAATGCCTCAGCCGAAGTCTGGGATCAGCTCGCCAAAGTTACGGATGGAGTCATGCTTGATTTGAAGGCGCTAGATGAGCAGCGACATATTGAGCTGACCGGCAACACTAATTCAGTAGTTCTGGATTCGATCAAGCATCTTCAGAAACTTGGCAAATTGTACGAAGTTCGATTACTTCTTATTCCTGGCATCAATGATTCTGATCAACAGTTGATTGATACAGCTGTGTGGTTAAAAAATATCGATCCTGCGATGCGCATCAAAATTAATGCATTTAAGACTCATGGTGTGAGAGCCGCAGCCAAAAATTGGCCGGAAGTCTGCGATGAGGATATGTCTCGGTACTCCGCAATTATTTCGTAGGGCTTTTGCGAATCATTCTTTGGTGAAATTTTCCGGGCTGACGCGTGCTTGGAGTGTCATCACCCATTTTTACAAAACCTAATTTTTCGTAGGCGGCAATTGCGCTGTAGTTATCGATCCACACGCCTAGGCCTTGAACCTTCCAATCACGATCTTGAGCATCGACAAACTTCATCATGGCTCGAAATAGACCTTTGCCCCGATATGCAGGATCACTCCAACATCCACCTATCCAACAGGTAGCTCCAAAATCACCATCAAGAATTTCGATGAACATCATGGCGGCATCTTGTCCGTCAACAGATGCAACTAAGAAGTCGTTTTTAATGAACTTTTCACGCCAAGTTGCCTCGTCTTCAGTACTTTCCTTCTCAAAAGTTCCACCGAATGCTTCAGGGTTTGCTCTTAATGAACGAAGCCTTATGTCGCGAATGCGAGCCCATTGATCTGCATCAACTATTTCAACGAGAACCTCTTGATTCATGGCGTAATCATGCCATCTGCACAATGAACTGTCAGAAAGATTAGAATGAGGCAATGTTGATCAAGTGGTCACAAGCAGCCGTTAAGGCTCGCTCACTTGTTTTGGCCATGTGGATTGCCCTAACCGCTTTTGGTCTTTTCGGCGCATCCAATCTGGATCAATATCTAACAACCTCACTTGTAGTGCCAGGCAGTTCTTCGGCAGCTGCCAACGAAATCCTGAATGAAAAGTTCAAGGAAAATACTGAAGGCACCTTCACCGTTATGTATAAGTACAAGCAAGCAACAATGGCGGAAATTGAAGGCTTCAAAGATGCGGTTCGAAAAGCAGCCAATGTGATCCCTGGTTCGGAGATTACCCAGGAAAAAGCATTTGCAGGGACTCTGTACGCCAACATCGGAACTCCATTTGATCTTGAGGGAGCTGCCGAATACACAAAAACATTTCGCTCGGCACTATTAATTCATGGCCTGAAAGGTGCATTAGTCAGCGGTCCCCCGGCAATTGAAAGCGATGTTGTTCCAATTCTTTCTAGCGACTTACACCGCGGACAGGTGATTGCCGTTTTCCTAGCTGCGGTGCTTCTCATAGCTACATTGGGCTTTACCTGGGCGGTTTTAATACCTCTCATTTTTGGATTAGTAACAATCTCAACCACCTTAGGAATTATCTACTTACTGGCACAACATTTCTTGATGGTTTTATATGTCCCAAGCATTGTTGAATTAGTTGGCTTGGGACTTGCAATTGATTATTCACTTTTGATGGTCAGTCGCTATCGTCGAGAAGTTGGGTTAAGCAATGACCCATTAACTGCAACGATGAGAACAGCGGGGCGAACAGCAATCATTTCAGGGGCAACAGTTGCATTAGGGCTATCGACTTTGCTGTTAGTGCCTGTCCCCTTCGTTAAATCCCTTGGTCTTGCTTGTTTGATTTTGCCGATTGTTTCAATAGCCGCTGCAGTAACACTGCAACCCATTCTTCTGCTGACATTAGGTAAGACAAGCGATGCTGGCTTCAAGGGTTTCCTCAATATTTCATTTGACCGCCTAATTGAAGTGGCAATAAAGCGACCTCGTGCCGTGCTTGCTTCATCATTAACGGTTATTGCTCTATTGATGTCAGCCCTGATGTGGTTTCAGGTAACGCCAAGCTCATTAAGCGCGATTCCAGCACACCTTGAGTCAGCCAAGGCCCTAAATACGGTGACATCTCAGGTAGGCGTTGGAGTAATTACTCCATCAGAGTTAGTTGTTGACCTTGGACCAAATACAACCGCGCAGCAGTTAGCCGAAGTTCGATTTGAATTTGTAAAGAGAATTGCTGCACATAAAGAGGTCTTCACAGTAGCCAATGGCGAAAAGTGGCCATATGTAGATCCAACGGGCCGTTACTTGCGTATCTACGTTTTTGGAAATCATGACCTTGGATCCTCAGAAACAAGAGAGTTGATATCCGATCTTCGAGAGACATACATTCCAGAAGCAGGTTTTCCTGCGGGGACAAAGATCTATCTAGGCGGGGCGCCTGCACAAGGAATTGATTTGTTGGATGCGATTTCTTCTTCACTACCCCTGATAATCACTTTAATCTTGCTCATAACATTCGTAGTTTTACTGCGAACCTTCAGATCAGTTGTATTGGCAATCAAAGCAATAGTTCTAGATTTAATCTCGATCGCAGTTTCGTTTGCCGTGCTTGTTCTTGTCTTTAAATTTGGCATTGGTACTTATCAACTTGAACAGCTTGAAGCCTGGGTTCTTGTTTTGTTGTTCGCAGTGTTGTTTGGTCTATCCATGGATTATGAGATTTTCATCGTTTCCCGTATGCGTGAGGCTTGGGATCGCGGTGCAAGTAATGAGGAATCAATTCGTGAAGGAATGCGAAACTCTGGAACCGTTGTAACTGCAGCAGCACTGATCTTCATTACTGCTCTCACCGGTTTGATCACTGGACACTTTGCAGGCTTGCAACAGCTTGGCGTTGGACTTGCAGCTGGCGTACTTATTGACGCAACAATAATTCGTGGATTGCTTCTTCCTAGCGCCATGATGTTATTAGGCAAATGGAATTGGTGGATGCCAGGGCAAGGAAAAACCCCGTCTAACACCTAAGTGCTAAACGGGGTTTTAGTCCCGTGACTACATTACTTAGTTACTGTGATTGCGAAGTGAATAGAAGGCAATTGATATCCAAGTGCCAATCCTGGGAAGTCGCGATCAGCTGTCAAGATTGGGAGCATTCCGTAAGGAGTTCCCGCAAATGATGGTTGATTTGTGTACATCAATGGCCATAGATCAATGATGTGAGTTCCTGGCTTTCCTGTGGCCTTCAAGTGAACAACCATGTATCCATTTGAATTAAATCCACATCCATAACCAATGTATGAGTTGTCATATGTAACAGCCAAAGTGTTATCTAGCTGTGTCCAACCCACTCCCTTAATTGCAATTGTGAACTCTTCTCCCACTTTGAACTTATTTGTAGGTACTCCAGAACCATTGCGTGATTCAGGAAGTCCTGAAGGATCGGCCTTTGCAAGACCCATGCTTATTACTTTTCCCTTGCTGTCGTAATAAGGCATGATGCTTTCTTGAACATAGAAAGGCACCTGAGCTTCAATAACGCCATTCTTCTTGACCTGTACTACGTGCCATCCACCAAGGTGATCAGGAATCTGAATCTCCTTGTTGAAATTAGCAGATGTGACATCGACGGTTCCCATTGGAACTGCGTTGTACACCCAACAGGTTCCGGTGC
>JAHEEQ010000140.1 GCA_024640585.1 Micrococcales bacterium | reverse complement strand
CCAGCACGCGAACAAAGTGATGTCTGGCATAGGGAAGTCTGTGTATGGAATGCGTTGGGAAGCAATGTCTTTGTAATTGCCATCTGTCAGCCATAGCAGTGCCGATTGATTCTTGACTGCAAGTGACGCAACCACAAAGTGCTCACGATTAACGAGTGGGGGCAAGTAGCTGCCAATCGCATCCATCAGCCAGTACGCTTCTGCGTGCTCTGCAACGTACTTGGCTCCATCTGTAAGCACTACACGTGAGGCATGCAGGTGATATGCGGTTGTACCTGTAAAGAATCCAAGTTGTTTAGGGTCAAACTGTTTCATGCACACAGTTTGTTTTCGACTGCACAAAGTTGCGACCTGTATTTGTGCTGCACACACAACACCTCAAATCAACCCTACAAGCAACGATCTTCGTAAAGCAGCACGTAGATGGCGGGAGCAAGAAAAAACGCTGCTACGTTGCTTTATGCAATCGCAGCAGCGTTGTCGCTTTTGTCCCACAGACCACTTGGGATGCTGGTAAATACAAGCACTTAAGAAAATCACACTTTTCACAATCGCGTTGATTTCATTGAAGATTTTTTAACCCGCCAGTGCATCAGGTTTTGGTCGCGTCATTTTGCTAAAGAAAACACACTTGCTCGTGCGTTTTTATTTATCTAAAGGACACACGACATGGCACAAGCCAAAACACTCACACCTGCAGAACTTGAGCAAGTTCTTGCCTACATCGCATCTCGCAACTTTGCTCTACGAAATCGCGTAATGCTGCTTACTGGGTTCTACAGCGGAATGCGGGTTGGCGAAATAGCTAGCCTTAGCTTGGGTAACGTGGCGAATGCAGACGGAACAGTTAAAGCTGAAATCCGTCTTGCCGCATCACAAACAAAGGGACGACAACCACGCACAGTGTTTATCCCACAAAAGCTGCGTGACGAAATTGCCACGTACATCAAGCTGCGTCAGCCACTCCAACTAACGCACCCACTGTTTATTACAGCTGGGCGAAAACCATTCTCAGCAAGCGGCATGACACAGCACTTTTACTGGCTTTTCAAGAATGCAGGCATTGCAGGGGCCACGTCACACTCCATGCGTCGCAGCTTCATCACAAACCTCGCGAACAAAGGCATTGGCGTTCGTGTGCTTGCATCCCTCGCAGGACATCGTTCAATAGCTGTGACGCAGAAATACATTGACGTAAACGATGAGATGAAACGCAATGCTGTTGAACTGATTTAAATCTTCCAACTCTCAAAATGAGAGTTTTGAGAAGACGTGAGCTCTTAGGACTGGTCCAAGGCTTTTTTCATACCTAACTTTCCAGCTCAAAATCAAGTCATCACAAATGACGATCTTCTTGCCCCATTCGACTTGTACGGACTAAAAATACAGCGTGTTCAGTTGACACAGCAAATCGTGCTCAATATGTTCGTGTTCAGTTTCGATGATCACCGAATCGATCTGGCAATGCGGACATGCTGCAGTCTTTTCTTTCTCACTTTCATACCAGTGAGTAATTTCACTGACCTCAAAATGACGCAAACAGTGAAAACACCCACAGCCCTTAGCAACATGGACGTAACGTTTGTTATCAAAGCAACGCCGATGCTGAACATGCAGTTCTTCTTCGCTCAAATCACGCAGCATTCTTTCTCCTAGTTCAGTAAATTCGCATGCGGCTAACTCTCATTTTGAGAGTTAGCCACTAGGGTTAAGCCATCACAAACAATACGGCGCAACCTTGTCCAGCAGAGCCTTGTTTTTCTCCAGTTCAACAGTCCAATTACCCGTCATAGTGAACAAGTGTTTGATCAAGTCAAAACATTGCAAGTACTCCGGCGGAATGCGATTGACATCACGAATTGCGACAAGATCATTCGCTTGTTTGAATGCATCGAGATACACCCAAATGTTGTGATTGATAACCAACGCATTGCTCAAGCTGTCGTATTGACGCTTTTCCCACATGCCCTCTTGCACACACAGCTCATTGACCATCAACAAGCGGCCCAAAGGACTTTGCTGATGCGGGAATGGCACCGTGCAATTAGCATCCGCGTATGAAGGCTTCTGCGGTGCATCAACCTTTGTGATAGACCATGAATAGGTAGAGTTGCTAAATGATGGCGTCAATGCAACATCTTCAAAACGACCACCTTCCAAAAATGGACTACTGGAATCAAAGCTAACCTTCAATGCAGGATTGGTATGACGCACCCCCTCTTGAATCGCGGTCAATGCCACGGCCCAAAAGGGAGTCGAAACACCCAGCACATGCAACCAGTCTTGACCTGCTTCAAATGCGTTTTCTTCACGCATCATCAACAACACTGCCAGCATGTTGTACAGACCACCTGCAATGCCAGCTGAACCAGCCATGGCCCAACCACCTTTTCGGAACCATTTGACTTGATCCCACCAAGCAATTGCATCAACAACTGTAGGGCCACCTTGAATGACGTTAAGCCAACGAACATGCTCTGGACTGTATTTCTCAATCCACCGCAAGTTTTGGTCTGTCATTGCAATCAGCTGCTGAACAGTGCAGCGATGAAATGGTGAGTTAAAGCCTTTTTTTGCTCGCGCCCACAAAGGCATGTCAATCGTCATCGCGTAGTCACATTCCGACGCGAGCCAGTTTGTAATCCATTCACGTGCCGCAAATTCATAGCGCCACGCATCAACTGCATCAGCCGCTTTCATCTGCTTGGGTTTGACGTATTTCAAACCTTTCAAAGTTCCTTTGCCAATTTGATAGCCACCGCTATCACCAACCAAGGTACTTTGTCTGCGATTCGCCTTACTCATCGCGACATGGGGTTCTTTGCCGACTGGATACTGCCCAATGCTGTGCAACATATAGGGGTAATGCCAATTATTGTTTGGCTCCCAAAACATCAAGTCTTGGGGAGTCAAACCAGAGGGGAATCGACGCCCCTGCGGCAAGGGGCTGGCTACTGTTGATACGTAGCCAGTGTTCACCGCAGGGAGGTAGATTGCATAGCTAGTGTTATGCAATTCCATTGTTTACTCCACCATCTCTTCTTCTGTTTGATAGGTGAGGTCATCCTCTGGATCAATGTCCGAACGAACCAGTTGATACTTTGTAAAGCCAGTCGAAAAACGTTTACCTGCCTCGTCTGCGAATGGAATATACAACTCGTATGTAGCAGCATCCGTTTCGTACGAAATCTTCAGAAAACCTGCATAAACTTGCAGGACAACATCATTTGAAAGTGGCAAATCGCCCAAGGCATGCATTGCCACTGCAAAGTCCTTGCTAAGAACAGTGCATGGAGTACGATACTTCTCACCATCCGCAATTGGTGTTGTAACAGTCAAGTCGTAGTCGTAGTCCGACCCCTTCTTGAAAAAATTAACTTGGACAATACGACGTTTGAACTCCAACTCCAAAACAGTTTGATGCGGACGTTTGATGTGCTTACCGTGACTTTCCACCCAGTTGTTAGTAAAGCAAACGTTGAACTCTTTAACCCATGAAGGACTCACAGTACGTTCCCACAGCGGTGACGCATTGCTCAGGTCAGCAGCATCAACTTGACGGAATGACTCTTCGTGCGTTGACTCCGCGTCCATGAACACGACGATGCGATCCGTTTGTGCATCGTCACCAGCAGCCACAGATTCCAAAACCAGTTCATGCGAAAAAGTTGCACCATTTGCTGGGAAGATCTCGTTGTCACCCAAGTCTTCCAATTTATAAGACTTGAACATGCGAGGGCTGATGACTTTCTTCTCCAGTTCACGACGCGAAGCAGAAGACAGTTGCAAATCGTAGTCAACATCCTCAATGACTTGTTCTTTTGGTTTTGCAACAGTCACCAAACAGCTGTCCGTACGGATCGAACTCAACAAGAACTGACCTTCAGATGATTTGTAGATGAGACGACGTGCAATGTGGCGCTTCTCACCATCATCAAATTTCCCAGACTCCTCGATCAAGCTCTTGTACGAGTGTTGCAAAGAATTAGGCAAGCACTGCGTCGCAACAGTCTCTGCGATCACACGCAGTGACTTAGGGAGGGAACCAAAATCGCCGCTATATTGCTTTGCAAGCGATTGGTTGATCAACGCTGTGTCTGTGATTTGATCAACAACAGCATATTGACCATTGTGTGTCTTGCTGATCAACACCAGTGAGCAATTGTCTTTATTCAAGACCACATTCGCGGGGAAGCTGGCTGTTGGATAGGAGGTGGAATTTTGAATGTGCTTCAAACCCTCTTGTGCCAACTTTGCAATCGTTTCTGCATCTTGAGTTGCAGCAGTTTTGCACAACTGCAAATCAGAGGCGAAATCTGTTGCATTTTCATTGCCCACAACTTTAGTCGTGTCAATCAAACCACCGATACCGCCTTTATCCTCAACAAATGCGACCAATTGATCAACTGTGTTGACAGCATACTTCTGAAGGTTTGCGTTGTATTCATTCAAGATGACATTCATCGCACGAGAGTTGCGGTTGAACTTGTTAGTCATCACGCTAGATTTACCAACACCTTCCCACACAGTTGCAAGCAAGGGCGCAAAGTTGATGCCATGATCAACTTTCTTCTTGAATGATTTACTCAATTTCGATGTGTAAATCGAATCCAAGTAACCTTTGATCAGCACAGCTTCAATCCAGAACAGAACCAATTGGATCAAATGCGTGTAATGCGCCTTATTGCCCATCTTGAACTGTTTTTCAACATTAACCGCAGATTGCTTCATGTTGTTCAGTTGCGTGTTCATCGCCGTCGTTTGTTGCTGAACTGCGGCCGCATCAGCAACATAGTCACCAGCGATTGCCGAGCTGTCTGCAGTAGCTGCGACCTTATCAGTCATTGTGATTTTTGTAGTGGTGCCCATTTCCACTGCTGTTTGGGCATTCAATGCTTGTTGCATATGATGTTTTCCTTAGAAAGTTAGTTAAGTTGCTTGATAGGAGTTATCAAACAGCCGTAACTATTGCTTCTCAGGAGTAATATTCGTTAGGGTTTTGATTTAGGAGCTGCACCCTATGTCAGTTGATTTCTTCTACAAAGGCTTATCCGCTGCGGAACGCACCTATCCATACAAGCCTAAAAAATCAGTAGAGCTTGCTAAAGGAACTTTGTATGAGGCTTGGTTTGATACGCTTCAAACATCGCCTTGGTACCTTGAGATATGTGAAACCAAAAAGTTCCCAAGTGACTCATCAAAAAAGACATGGGAACAGTTTGGTGATTTGCGTAAGCTAACTTTTGAGTCATGGTGGCTTAAAACTGGTCACAAAATCTTTTCAGAAGTTATTCCATATAGACCGATACGTGAGGTTGAGCTTGACTACACCATCAAGCAGAGTGATGAGCACAATAAGCCACCAACACTTATTCTCGAAATTCCACTCAATCTGTCACCATCACAACTAACTAGGCAATTCGAACTTTTAGTCGCTAAACAATTCGACTACCTAGAAGAGGTCACAAAAGGGACGAAACCCACCAAAAAAATATTGAAAGCTGATGATGGAGGTAATGCTATGTTTGCACCATCAAGGACTTTCAATCGATGGGAGCACAGCACAGCTGAAGTTCATCAGCAGCGTGACACGAAAATGACGTATCAACAAATAAATATTTGGCTCACCATATTTAAGGATTGGACGGCTGCAAAAGAGGCGAATCCAAAGTTAACTCTTACTCAATTCTCTTTGCAAAAAAATCTTAGTCATGAAGGGAAAAGAATTTACAACTCGTCTAGCACGACAAGTAATAAAGGTGAGCAAATGCTTGCCAATGCAGCCAGCGAACCGTTAAAGATGGCTCGTTTTCTGATGGCACATGCTACTGAGGGTGTGTTCCCCTTCACAGAACCACATCCGTGGGCAACAGGCCCCAGCAGGAAACCGCGTAAAGTTAGCAAATAGCGTTGGCAACTCTCTTTTTGAGAGTTCAAAACACGAAAGACACATTGCATATGAAACGAACAGGTTGCTACCCACAAGGCATTAAGCGCCCAAGTTGCTTAGCTGACATAGTTCACCGTCAGCGTGGATGGGAGATTCACGCTGAAGCAGCACGCAAACTGCTTAAAACACACTACGAGGGAGTGTGGAGTCTGCCCATGACTCTTGAAGAATCTATTGCGTTTGATGAACTGATTATTGCCAATCCCAACGACAGCATGGAAATACTGATTGAGAAACTGGGATTAATGAAAGGCGCACGACAAGCTAATTTATAGCTAGCTGCTGTCTTGTTACCAATACGCCAGTCGCTCAGCTGCCATAGTCGCAGTCATCTTGGATTAGTGCTGCTCCAACATACCTACCGATGTACCCATCTGCTTTGCTAACCGTTCTGCCACCACAGTCGACTCAGAGCGTGATAAGACCCGATTACTT
>JAHEEQ010000117.1 GCA_024640585.1 Micrococcales bacterium | reverse complement strand
AACGCAATGCCGTGGAGATGATTTGACTACCTCAGTCACAAGCATTTTCCTAATCCGCAAAATGCTCATCTAAGTCTTCAACACGTCCCTCGTACGCATCGCGAAGTTCACTCAAGAAAACGAAATCAAATTTATTGATGTGCATTGACGAAGGGGATGAGTCATAAAACTTACCTCTTGCTGCATTCTCAGCAGCTCGCAACGTACTTGCCAAATTGTTACTAACTTGGATATTGATGCGATCTCTTTCACGTTGCGTACAGCCCGCAGCATAGTTATATATACGTGAAAGTGTTTTATTAATCTCAAGATCAAATCCCACTTCCCATCTCGTTTTATTTTTCGGTTTCTTCGCAATCGCGTAAACCAATTTAAGTCTAGCTTCTAGTGTCTTAGGATCTTTTTCAATCCCTTCAATCGCATACAAGCCTGTAGGTGGTGAATAGCCCTTTAGATCTCTGCGAGATCTTCGATAAAAGCGAATGGCTTGTTTTAACGAAGAAAGGATGTCTTCGTATTTCATATCAAGTGGAATGCTTGCGAGCAGCGTCAGTGGATTACCCAAATTAGGTCGAGTTATTTGACAGTAGTCATCCATAGCAGCCTCCAGTTCAGACCGAACTACATCCTCACCGTACTGCCAGACTTTATGAACCTTCCAATTCAATCCAGCAATTTTTGGCGCAAACAGACTAGATGCCGTTTCTTTCCACCATCGAGGTACTGATCGATTAAAAACATCACCGAAGTGCTCATATGTTTGCATCACAAGTTCAAAGTCTGTGAGATGACTAGGAATCTCGGCAACCGTTAGCTCGCCGCACCAAAGTTTGTGCGCCATCTGATACGAGGGGCTAATTCGTAAATATTGTGGCCAGTACTGATAACGGTCATCACTAGGCAAGTCATCAGGCTCGTCATATGCACGTTTATTTTGTTCCCCCATACCTCGGCCTCCAAACTTAATTTCTTCACTAGCCACTTATGAGGCTTAAGTGTAAAGGGGGGTGTACGCGGTGCAATACAGGCACAGCAATCCTGCTGTATTAACTTTTATTGGAGTCGCCATGGAAACAATTGAAAAACCAGCAATCACTGAAGTTGCTAATGCAGCAGCTGAGGTCACATCGTCGCATGCCATTTCGGCATCTGGCAAAAAAGCCGATCAGGCACTTTTCAGCGTTAAAACTGCAATCGAAACATTGCAAGCCGAATGCTTGTATTGGGAGCAAAACTTCTTACTCAAAACCAACGAGGAGTTGTACAAAATCCTCACGAAGTCTTATCGCCTGTACAAACAGATGGAAGGCAGCAAAGCAGAAGCAGTTGCTTTGCGTAAAGCATTGGATGACTACATCAATCTGACTGGTGTGAAATATCGTGGCACTACGCACTCAATGAACAAAATCGTTGGCTGCATTTTCGGCATGGATCGTCGTCGCGTCAGTGCTTATGCAATTGCGTTGCGTACAGCTCTCAAAGAAAACATCATGCCAGATGACTTGATTGAATTCTTTAAATCCAAGGGCGGTATCGAAGAAGTGCGTTCTGGTCGCAAAGCTAATGCAATCACAGTCGAACAAAAAACGCTGGTAGCAGCTAAACGCATGACTAACAGCATGCTCGGTTCCTTTTCTCATCCAGAGCTGTTGAAGCAATTAGATGCCGGTGCAATCGACAAACCAGTTGTCCTCGTTGGAACTTGGAATCAAGATGGCAGCGTGAGCATTCGTTCCGTGATTAAGTCTAAAACAGCCATCAACTCAGCTCTTGCTTGTTACTACAACGACAAGAAAGCAGATCGCATCAAAGAGGCCGCAGAAGCCCAACAGCGTGAAGACCATAACGTTCTGCAAACGGCCGTGGACTCTGTTGTTGCTGAAATTGCTATCGACGCAATCAGCAAAGCTATGAACGGCTAATCCGAAATAGCAAGGCAGCTCTCTTAGTTGCCTTGCTTCTTTTAACTCACTGGAGATTGCAATGAATTTTTTGAAAAATTTTGAACAACGCTATACCCCGAAGTCTATTGCAGACATCGTCTTTCCATCATCTTCCGCCAAGCAGTTGATCAACGATTTGGTTAACGGCGATTATCCATTTCCAATTGCCGAGGGTAAGTGTGGCCTCTTGTTTTACGGGATTCCGGGGACTGGGAAAAGTGCATTGGCAAAACTTCTGCCTGATGCGATAGAACTTAAGAAATCCGGCGTTGAGGCTGGCATTGACTCTATGTACAAACGTATCCAACAAGGTGCAAATGGCATGAACCTCATGGAACAAATCATCAACAGCTCTGTTTTGTTTCCATTTCAAGCATCACAACGTTATTACGTATTGGATGAAGTCGACAATCTGAATGCATCAGCGATGGCAATGCTCAAATCAGCGATGAACGTTCCAAACTGCGTATTCATCTTGACCACCAACAATTACGAAAAAATCGAAGCAGGTGTTCGTGACCGCTGTCACCAAATTGCTTTCAACGCAGCCCCTGCAACAAGCTGGCTTCCATTGGCTCATCGCATCTTGTCAGATGCCGGTATCACTAACGCCACCGATGAATCGCTGATCAAAGTAATTGAAGCAGGCAACGGCAGCGCCCGCAACATTTTGCATGGAGTTGTTGACATTGTTTTAAAAGTGCGTCGTTCGAATATTGCTGCACATGCCTAGCGAGGAAGATGTGAACACATAAAAATCTATTCAAACTTTTGCAATACTTTTTTCAAGAAAGATAAGTTCAATCTAAGGCCAGCATGTAATGCTGGCTTTTGTCGTGTTGCACGACACTCCTATGCCAACCGATCAGCAGCCATCGTCGCAGTCATCTTGGAATAGTGCTGCTCCAACATACCCACACTCGTACCCATCTGCTTTGCCAGTGTGTGCATGTCCATCTGCCCGTCCATCAAGCTCATAGTGGCGTAGCAATGGCGAAGTGAATACAAGCTGCGGTTCTTGCCAGTAATTGCATCAACTCGCATGCAACTGTCTTTCATCAACAACTCGAATGAAGTGTGCATACTGGTTGGGCGTTGCCCTGTACTGAGACTGAACACATAGGCATCACTCTTGGCTGCGATTGCCTCGTTCAAGTTAGCACCTACTCCTTGCCTTAACGCCAGTCGCTCTAAAGCACTTGCTGCACGATGCTTGGCTATCAACCAACGACCTCCAGTTTTGCCACTTACCCAGATACGTAGGTAACGCACATCCGTCTTGCCGTCTTTGTACCACTCGATGTGCTTCCACAGCATGTTCATGCTCTCACGCCCTGAACGCATGCCAGTAGTCAGCAACAACTCCACATAGTCACGCAGTAGCTCACGCATTTCTGTGTGGTTCTTGCGTTCAGCCATCAAACACCACTTCGGCATGTACTCCAGCAAGTGCTTCAACTCATCCTGTGTGAAGGCTGGACGGGGTGAACCTTTCTTGCCCTTACGACTTAGCTTGGGAATGATGACCTTGTCGCTGATTGCGCCTTGTTCAATCGCAAGGTCAATGACTCTATTAAACGCACTGCTGTGATTTGCCAGTGTGCTGCTGATGGGAACCTTGCCCATCTTCTGGTTTCGCCATGACTCGTACTCAGCAACCTTTTGGGCTGTGATGTTCGTCAGCATTAACTTTCCGAAGAACGGGATGAGGTAATTGTTCATGGCCCGTATGTAGTCCATGTTTGTATTGGGACGGATGCCACGGTCAATCTCAACCTTCAGCACACGAATGCATTCATCTGCCAAAGTACCAAATCGCACTGACTTCTGCGGCAAACCCTCTTCTTCCCGAAAACGTGCTTTGTCGTAAAGCTCTACCGCCACACGCTTTGCAAATTCAAGCTGCCGCTGCTTGGTGCTGACACAACGCCACTTGCGATCAAACAGTTTGTAGCGAACTTGCCAGACTCGGCTTGTGGGTCTGAGATACAAAACTACTTCACCATCACGCATGCGATGCGTTGTAGGCTTTCGCGTGGTTAGATCGAGTTGACTGAGTAGTGATGGCGTGCAGGATGTATTTGCCTGCAAGCTGTGCGCCAAGTGCAAAAAATCGTTTTGCGTTTGCTTCAAGTTCTAGCCCAAAACGCACAGCGTAATTTCGCATGTGCAGTTGGGCGACCTGAGTCCGAGCTAGCTGGTGGGGATTTACTTGAGTTGAACGTCTAGTAACGGGACGTTTGCTAAATCTCATATTGAGAGTTACAAAAAGCAAAGCGTGCTTTCTCGTCCTTACTGTTTAAAAGCAGAATTTTTTACTCGACAGTCGCACCATTCAGGTATGGAGTAAGAACTTGTGTTGCCCCAACCATGTCCGTAATAAACACGACTTCAATTCCCATTAGGAGCGTAGGGAGCAGAAAACTAAATCCACTTAAGAGAATTGCCTCTAAGTAAATTTTCATCCGAGGAAATCCACAAATAAAGTAGTCATTCACCATCTCAAGCACAGCAAATCGATAGTCACTACGCTCATGATTTTCAACATCAGTCACGATATCTGAGTAATGACGTTGATACTTCGCTAATTCATCAGAGCTAACCGTTCCACCATTTGCTTCTCGAGAATTTTCTAACGACCTAATTAACTCTTTAAGTTTGTCGCCGCACTCTGTAAGTTGACTTGAACGCATGTCGTATCTCGCCGTCCCAATAACTACAGAATAAACAAGGACTGCAACGCCAAGAAAGATTTGCATCATATTTAAAACATTGCCTTTAAACGCAAGTGGAACCTCTGCGTTTTGCATGAGTGGAATGAAAACCAACCCAAGCGAAAGTACTGTTGTAGTAAAGAACGAATACTTTCCTTGTCGCTCAAGTCTGCCAGCAGCGTTGTATCTGCATTTGGCTGTTGTTCGCATACTCATGTGCAATTTTTCTGAGACATTTCTCACATCCCGTTCACGAGCGCCTCTAGAAAAAGACCAGTTAAAGATTACCAGCAACAGTGCAGTCGCAGACTTTGATTTATCAGGATTAATCATGGGTGGGACCTTCTGGTTCGTAGTCAAACGACTCACTATCGAAATCATCGGAAAAAATTACATCTAACGAATATTTCTCAATAACTTCTTTAACTTTTTCATGCCCGTATTTCTTTTGAACAAATTCTTGAGAGTCTTGATCCCAGCCGTGCCAAGCATCCTGCCATGCCAATTCAAAATAACGATCTATATCTTCGTAGATCATTGCATCACGAACAAATCCAATCGCTGTAGTTTCTAGTCCCCCCGCAGCATTAATAAACTCTTCATTAATCAGTGCAGCGAATTTCGAAACGGAGTCAACGCCAAATCTTCTAAGTTCAGCAATGTCATCTTGATCAAGCTTATTGACTTCGACTTGCAGATCTTTCTTGTGCTTGGACAACGTAATCTTTAAAAACTCTAACGCACTAGTTGAGTTGAGTTCAATCTCAAAATTTCCTGCACCAGTCTTGGCATGCACATCATCTGTGTAGCTTTCCAACTCTTCCGTTAACGAGCTAAATTCTCTGTCTGCCAACTCTAATAGACCTGCAATTAGGTGGAAGCGTCTTTTAAGCTTAGAGGGTAGCTCGCCAGAGAACTTGTAACTACGGTCGTGCTCAATTTCAGCCCATGCATGTTGCAAGGCTGTACGCACTTGTATCTCGAAAGACATTTGGGCATAAGGAGAAAACTCCGGCAATGACCCACGAGCTTCTCCTATGTCGCAAACAAAATGAACCGATCGATATCCAAATTTATCAGAGCCAAGATCGTCGGATTTGTCTACGGTTGAATCAGCATGAACATTAAAAGATTCATTGATGATTTTTGAGACTCGTTCAATGTCACGTTCAATCAATGTAATGATTCGAATCCCCGCCAAATCCGTCATTTCTTTCTGAGGATCTCTGTAGCGTTTGCGTCCTATTTTTTCGCCAAAACTGGCTACCGTTTTTGCTCTGTGCGTCACATCTATCACATCAATTTTTTCGTTTTGCAACAATGTCCTGACTGTTGCTGCAACTATGTTTGCAAGTGATGAATACCGTGGTCGTGCTTCTACAAACCAATTAATGTGTTTCTTGGATGATCTACGGGGCATATCAAATCTCAGCGTTGGAACTTTTCTCAATAGTAGACGAACAAGCCCTTATTCAACCAATTAGTATTCATTTTTTGACTACAGCGTAACGTGCAAACAAAAAGTCACAGATGGAACATCTAATTCGAGCCAAACCCTGCTCAACTTTCACCCAGCTAAGGTATGCGAAGCAAAAGTTCCAGTAACTCGCGCCGATACAACAGACAAGCACGACCCCAAACGGTCCAGCACTGTTCAAACACTGTGACACCCTCCTAAGCCACTCGCAAAACCACCATCGAGCAAGTTTTCTCACAGCCAGCTAAAACGATGAAAAATCTGTGTCATAATATCGGTCTTCTCTCCCGTGCCCGGGTGGTGAAATTGGTAGACGCAGGGGACTCAAAATCCCCCGCCGCGAGGCGTGCCGGTTCGATTCCGGCC
>JAHEEQ010000054.1 GCA_024640585.1 Micrococcales bacterium | reverse complement strand
CGGTGCTCTGTGTAGAAAGCACCGAGCTCTGCAACGGTCCACACGCGGGGACCTGCAGGAGCTGCAGAGTTCTTAAATGCCACTTTATTGGATCCTTTTTAACCGGTTGGTCTTACAGATAACACCCGTCGGTGCCTCTATAGCCTTCTACGAATCCAACTCTATATTGTCGCGGGGAAGGGACAAAACGGACATTTCACCAAGTTACAAGCGGGAGAAGGCTTGGATCTGCTTTTCGAGGAGGGCTCTTGGGCTCTCGCCGCTCACTGATGCTTTGTAGAAATCAATAGTCCATTTAATAGTTGCCTCGAAATCCAACTTGTCGCGCCAGTTTAACTCTTGGCGGGCTTTTGAAGAGTCCAAGAGCAAATAGCCAGCCTCATGAAGGTGTGGATCTGTATCTGATTTCCATGAAGCACCATCGCTCCAAGCACGCGCAGCTAAATCTGCCACCTTGGAAACTTTTGTATTCGTATCTATAGCGGGACCAAAATTCCATTCACCGGTCACACCTTTAGTCAACATTGCATCACTCAACGCAAGATATCCGGCTAAGCAATCTGCAACATGTTGCCATGGTCGAATCGAGTTGGGGTACCTAATTTTTGCAGGCGTGTCACTTGCGAATGCATCTACTAAATCTGGAATCAAACGATCTTTCGCCCAGTCACCGCCACCAATTACGTTTCCGGCACGTGCGATTGAAATATTTTTAGTGTTAAAACTTGCGGCCCATGATTGCGTTGCAATATCGGCCGCTGCTTTTGAAGAACTGTAAGGATCGTGTCCACCTAGTTCATCTAATTCGACATATCCCCGAAGCAAATTCTTATTCTTATAAACCTTGTCAGTTGTAATCACAACAGCGGCCTTGATAGCGGTCTCTCTTATTCCATCAAGGAAGTTTAGGGTTCCGATTACATTCGTCTCGTAAGTTTCAATTGGAGTTTTATATGACTCTCTTACCAATGGTTGGGCAGCTAAGTGAAATGCAACATCTGCGCCAGAATTTTTGATTGCCTCTTTGAATTCACTTCGATTGCGAATATCTAAGAAGCGCTCCTCAAAAAACAAATCTGAAAGAGAAGCCTCTTTGTACAATGATTTTTCCAAAGCGGGCAGAGATATTCCTACAACTTCGTGCCCTTGAGCTTTGAGCATTCCAGCGAGCCACGCACCTTTAAAACCTGTGTGACCTGTGATGAGGTAACGCATGTTAAGCCCTGACTTTTCCTGTCATGAAGTCAGAAATTGATTCAATGACATAATCAAGCATCGGCTTTGTTAAGCCTGGATAAACGCCTACCCAGAAGGATCTCTTCATGACAATATCTGTATTGGTTAGGTCGCCGACAACACGGAAATCGACGTTTTTATAAGCCGGCTGCTTCAAAATATTGCCCGCAAATAGAAGCCGAGTGCCAATCTTGCGACTATCCAAGAAGCGCAGTAATTCTTCACGATTTACCGGATGTGCAGGATCAAGAGTTATTGGACAACCAAACCAAGAAGGTTCTGAATTTTCGCTTGCGACTGCTACCGAGAGCCCTTCTACCTTAGAGAGTGCGCTACTCAAATAATTGAAGTTCTCTTTACGCTTTTCAATAAAGTAATCCAGCTTCGCAAGCTGCGTTACTCCAAGGGCAGCTTGCATGTCGGTTGCCTTCAAGTTATAACCGATATGGCTGTAGATATATTTGTGGTCATAACCTGCAGGAAGGTCGCCCAGCTGCCATTCAAAGCGCTTAAAGCATGTGTTGTCGCAACCGGTTTCGCAGTAGCAGTCACGCCCCCAGTCACGAAAAGATTCAACCTGCTTCTGCACTAGTGGGCTTTTTACAAAGACCGCTCCACCTTCGCCAGTTGTGATGTGATGTGCGGGATAGAAACTTACGGTTGCCGTGTCACCAAAACTACCTGTCCGTTGACCTCGGTATGTAGAACCAAGAGCGTCACACGAATCTTCAATCAACCAAAGGTTGTGCTTTTTGCATAACTCTTGGACCGTATCTAGGTCAAACGGGTTTCCTAAGGTGTGAGCCATCATGATGGCTCTTGTCTTAGGCGAGATTGCTTCTCGTAGGCGGTCGGAGTTTGCATCCAAAGTATCGAGATCAACATCGACAACGACAGGTTTCATACCATTTTGAATAATTGGATTAACTGTTGTTGGAAACCCCATCGCGACGGTCAGAACTTCGTCGCCCGGCTTAAGTGCGCGTTCTCCTAGTTTTGGAGAAGTAAGACCACTCAAGGCACAGAGATTTGCACTAGAGCCACTGTTTACAAAGAGTGCAGATCGCGCGCCGACGAAATCAGCCAATTGACGTTCGAATAGTTTGGTGTGTTTACCTGCTGTAAGCCAGCCATCAAGGCTGGAGTCAACGAGGGATGAGAAATCTTCTGGTGAAAGGACCTTTCCTGAAACGGGAACTGCGGTCTCTCCGGGAATAAATTCCTTTTCTGCGAGGGTACGCTGGGCAAACTCTATGGTTGCGAGAAGGATTTCTTGGCGTAGCTCCTCTAGGGACTTTTCAGACAACTGCTCCACCATTCTCTCGGAAAGACATCAAAGACCTAAAGGCCCATTAGTTTTGCTTGATCATCGAAGTTAGGAACTGCTGCTCTAACTTCGTCGAAGGATCCACTTGCGACAAGCTTTCCATCCTCAAGATAATAAACCACATCTGCATTTCGGACAGTAGATAGGCGATGGGCAATCATCACAACCGTAGTCTCACCTTTGAGTGCCCCTATGGCTTCTGAAACTGAGGCCTCTGTCTCAGCATCCAATGCCGAAGTAGCCTCATCCAGGACCAATAGTGCGGGATTGGTAAATAAAGCACGCGCGATACCCAATCTCTGACGTTGACCTCCACTAAGTTGTGCGCCTTTTTCGCCAACTTTTGCATCAAGGCCTCCTGGAAGCCCAAGAACGAACTCATCGAGGTGAGCCAAACGTAAACAACGCAGCACCAATTCATCCGTTGCGACTTCCGCCGGATAGCCCAACCCGATGTTCTCTCGAACAGAGCCCTGGCTAATGAAGATTTCTTGAGGAAGATATGAAATTGCCCCAGACCACTTCTTTGCTGCATCAATTGGCGTCAGATTGGAAATTTTGACTTCTCCTGAATCAGGAACTAGCACCCCAAGTAATGTATCTACTATCGTCGTCTTTCCCGCACCCGAAGGGCCAACAAAAGCGACCAATGAGCCGGGCTTAACTGAGAGTGATACTTGATTCAAAGCAGGTTTCTTAGCACCTGGGTATGTGAGCGAAACATTATCTAATTGAATTGTGGGTGAGAATTCGGGATAGGCAAATGAATAATCTTCTGACGCAGACAGTTCATGCTCTGATGCACCTTGTAGCGAGTCAATCAAGTTTAAAGTCGTTGATGCAGTACCGATGTTATTTCGCATAAACAACATTCCTTGCTGCAGTCTGAGCAAAGTTGGTGCCAATCTTGTTGCGGCGCCCATAAAAACAGAGAGTGTGGCAAAAGCGTGCTGCGCATCTTGCGTCAAGAATTGAAAGGCCGCAATCAGTATTGAACCAAAGATTACTGTTGTTTCAACAATATACTTAGAGATGTTTGGCATGAAGCTCATCTCGGCCTGAGTAGCCGCAAGTTTAGATCTTGTATCCTTAATGTTTTCGACGTAATAACGTCTGCGGTTCCTCACCACGGATTCTCTGTAAGTTGATATTACTTCCAGAATCTTTGTACTCGCCTCAATATTGAGCTCAGAATCTAGTTTGCCGAGGTTTCTAGCTCTGACATTTAGCATTTTGTAGATTGAGCCGGTAATTGCACCTAAGAGTAAGAAGGTACAAATAGCAATCATTGGATCAACTAAGAACAATGCTCCTGTGAGAACCATCAATAAGGCTAAATCTGCCACAAAATTAGCCGCGTTTGCGAAAACACCAACCATCAATGAGGTAGTTCCATAGGTTGTCGCAAATAGGAGTTCCTGACTAGTTTTCTCCTGTATTTTCAATAGATTTTGAGTCATCAATTTTGATACAAGTTGACTCGAGAGAAGTGCGCTTCTGTATGTGAAGAAGTACAAGGTCTTCCTTGTGAAATATATTGAGATAAAGGTGCGTGAGAGCAGAACTGTTGCTGCAACTAGACCCAAGATTGCTACTTGCCTCTGGAATGATTGATCGCTCAGATGTAAAAGGTTGATTATTTCTGAAATTTTCCCAGTGGGTTTTGACGACTGAATTCCAGTTACAGTCAATGCACCAACGACGCCGATAAGTGCAATACCGATGACGTCAAGAAAACTTACAAGAATTTGGAGGACAAGAATTATTCCTAGCTTGTTTTTATCTGCTCTAGATAATAGACGTGAATAGCGGTAGTAAAAATCCTTAATTCGTGCCATTCGCATACTGTATTCTTGCAGATTGTTCGGATAAAGCCGAATAGGTCCACGTATTGGTGGTTTTTTAAAGCCCCAATCTTTATACTCATTCAATGCGTCACCTGAGCCTAAAATCTTCATTAATAATTTCTCTTGGACTCTTGGCCGTCACCATTGCTTCGAGGTTCGCTTACAACGGTCTAGTTTTTGGGTTTGACTACGGTCTATTTCATCCAGATGGTTCTTTATACGCGTTCAAGACATTAACGCTTATGGGTTACTCTCAACACGAAGCTGCAATCCAAGTGTCCAATTGGTATGCCGATCACGCATACAAGCTTCAATCAATCGACCCTAAGAGTTTATATTTCGACACGAATCCTTCGTGGGCCATTTATGGTACTCGGATAGCCTATCCGATACTTTCAATTCCATTTGTTTCACTCTTTGGAATGTATGGACTGCTGGTTGTTCCTTCGCTCTCTTTCTTGGTGCTTGTCATTGGGATTGTATTTCTCGGAAAACATTTCAACAATCCTTGGGTCGCAATCGCAGTCGTTTTCGGTCTCACTGTCTCACCCACTGTCGGCAGGTGGATGCTTATCAATTCAACAGATTCGCTCTTGGTGGCGCTCACAATGGTCCTAACACTACTCGTTCTAAAGAATGTGCGAAATGTGCACTGGTATCCATTGGTTTGCACCTTAGTAATCATTGGGTCGTATACAAGATTTTCCTTATTCCTATTGCTTGGATATGCAATCGGACTTGCTTTTGCCCGTAATTATCTTCGAGCGCTAGTGTTATCTGTTGTTGCAATTGCAAGCTTCATCCCTACGCTGTTCTTAGATTTCCAATCTGCTGTTTTGCCAAACGAAGGAAGTTCTTCTTTATTTGCAAAGGCGATTAAGTTGCCATTTTCAATGCTAAGAATGGCTTTTTATGATGTCGCGCAATTAGTCGTTCTTGATCGCGTTCTTTTGTTCTTTATCTTCGTGGCTATAATTCTGTCCTTCAAACATTTTAAGGAGTCATCCAGTCAATACTTTCTTTCAGTGTTGCTTATGTTGTGGTGCACGGCGGGCATTAATGGAACCCCAGGTGTCAACTTTCGCTATGAATTACCAATTCTCCCACTTCTAGCGTGGGTAATAATTGAAAATATTAAGCCGTCTAAGACTTCGAAGGTCGTTGAAACTGAAATCTAAGCATATTCGATCTCGCTAATTTTATTCGTTGCAACACAACACCGGATGTAAGTAAGAGTCCCGCGACTGTAAGCGAGCCAATCCCTGCAATAAGGGATGGGAATTGTTCAACCAGCCCTGTTTCGATGTAGCCAAACCAAGCTCTTGAAATTAGCAAGGTACTTGCGACTAACCATGGGAAGGCGAAGATCGTGAATGCCATCTGTGGACGATTATCTCGAAAGAGCGCAAAATTCATTCGTAATATTTTGATACCGTCCCGGTAAGTATTCAATTTTGAGTGAGAATTAATGTCACGACCTCGGTAACTTACTTCAACATTTGCAACGCCTGCTGAAATTAAATATGCGTGCGCATTAAGTTCAGCTTCAATCTCGAATCCAGATGCCCCACCGGGAAAAGATTGAACAAAATTTACTGACATAAGTCGCCATCCCGAAAGCGAGTCTTTGATCTCTATTTTATGAAGCTTTCGAGCTATGAGTGTCAACATGGCATTACCTATTGAATGTCCGCGCTTGTACGAAACTTTTCGTCCTGGTTCAAGATCATTATTATCGATTCGAGTTCCAACAATCATGTCATAGCCATAATCTCGCACTAATTCGATAGCTTGATCTATCGCTTCCAAGCCATAGGTATCATCTGCATCAACCATAAAAACATACTTATGGTGATTCTGAATCGCCATTAAACCTCTGCGTATCGCAAATCCTTTACCTTTTTGAGGTTCGCGTAAGACTGTCACACCAAATGATTCCGCGGTAGCAATAGTTCTATCTGTACTTCCATTATCAATAACCACAACCATTGCACCGGGGCACTCATGTTGAATCATCTTAATTGTTGGCTTGATTGCTATTTCTTCGTTTAGTGCTGGCAATATTATTAGCATTTCGGAGTACTGTATTTTATTCTTCATTCGTTACTCCTAACAATTCTTCAATCTTGTCTGCCGTAGACTTAAGAGATCTGTTTAAAGATGCATTCTCCGCCCAGGTAAGGGTAGATTTCCGCAAACTTATTTGATTCTTATATGCGGAATCAAGTTTAGCCACGACGCCCTTTGGGCATAGTTCATTAACAACCAGACTTGGAGAAATTTCTAAATCAAGGGTTGCGTTATTGGGATAGTTTAAGAGAATGGAAGGTGTTCCTAGATAAGCGGCCTCAACGGAAGCGAGCCCGTAACCTTCTCTTTTCGAAGGGTGTAGAAGAACGAAAGACTTTCGAAGATACGCCGTAACAGCTTCATCGGTGGCATCCTCAATTATATGTATCTGCTGAGCAACATCTGGTTTGGTCGCCAATGCTTCTTTCATAGACTGCAATGAAGGACCTTTTCCAATGACCCAAAATTTCCCATCCCATCCAGTTTTAATGAATTCTTCCACTGATTCAATAGCCAAAATCGGTTGCTTCTCATCGACGAATCGACCTAAGAATGTTATGTCTTTTCTTTCGGACCCATCTTCAATTGGTTTTGTAAAATCTGAGCTACAAAGGCCGGGAAGTTCAATTATATTTTTCGAAGATGAAATCAAACTATTTCTTGCAATAGACTGTGCAGCCCGTGACGTGTAAACAATTCGATATTTTCCAACCTGTAGCGCTATGAACTGGATAATCCATCCAAGGCTTCCCGAAACGCTGCCAGCGTAGTCAAACCAATATCTCAACGGCCAAATCTCGAACCATTCTACAAAGGTCTTGACTCTACGTTTTGAGAGACGAACTAGACTCACTGGGAACACAGACAGAATTGGAACTGCAGTTGCATAAATAGCGTCGATGTTCATGGAACGTAATCTCCGAAATGCTGCGAAAGCGAATGCGAAAGCTTGTTTCTTAGATCTCACACCTCCGGGCAAATATGACCAGGGTTCTCGTGTGATTGAAGTGTAAAAAACTCCATTTCGCGTCTCATTGACGCCGGCGGCATTAAGATAAGTCACTTCATGTCCACGGCGTGAGAGTTCTGTGGATAGTTGGTGGAACCAACGTTCGACGCCACCCTTATTTTCTGGAAACACCGCTTCGCACAAGAAAGCAACTTTCATGCTTTAAATTCACTTTCCAGAGTTTCTAGCCACATTTTTGCAACACGGATTGGATCTCGTTCCTCTACTATTTTTGAACGAATGTTCGAAGGGATTCGAAACAGATCGGGACCAGTTGTCTTCGCTTCAATAATTTTAGTTATGAGTTCGTCGACCGAGTTGAAATAATTTTTCTCTGGAAAATTAAATCGCTTAAGATCTAGATTATTTGCAAGCAAAATTGGATTGTTGTTAGCGGCGGCCTCTACGACATTCATTCCATCGCCTTCATATTCTGAAGCCACAACTACTATCGAATTAGGTGAGATATATGACCATGGTGCATTTATGAAACCAAAAAATTCTATTTCGGTGTCGCGATATTCATTTTCCAAATCTTTCAAATTCGGTCCAGTTCCAAAGAATGCCGCAGTTGATTTGGTTTGACGACTCGCCTCGGCAACGATTTCTGGATGCTTACCGTTATTAAGCCGGCCAACAAAAACAATATCGGATTTGATTGTATTGTTTTGCGCCTTACCTAAAACATGGGAGTTAGGTATAAAACGAGTTACGGAGGAAGATGGCCATATCGAGGATTGATCATGGGAAACCGATACCCACTTTGCTTTCCGGATTTTCAAAATCAACCGTACTAGTCTTCCTAGGTTCCTACGACCATTCCAAGGTCTGCTTGTGTGCTCTACAGCCACAATCTTCATGTTGACCGGAGCGGACAATGCAACATACAACTCCGGTAACTCACAGTTCACGATAAGGATATCCGGGTTGAACGCGCGCAATTGGACTCGGAAATCTTGAAAACTTTTGATTGTGCTTATTAAGCCTGAGCCCCATTTACGACCGATTACTTTTACTCCAGTTATTGGCGTCTTCGTGATCCCATCCTCATTAATTGCACAAACCACAGCTTCAATTTTGAGCTGTTGCAGGGCATCAAAAAGTCTCATCATTGATATTTCGGCGCCACCACCAGAAATAGAATTTGAAATAATCATGATTTTCTTACTGAAAGGAGAAATCACAATTAGCCTTTCAATTTCTGGCGTACCAATCGAGCTGATGAATTAGTCCTTAACGAATGAAGATTCAAATATTTCGATAGGATGAAAAGTAATCGAAATCTCAAAGAAGAATTTTTGACCGCCGCAAACGAGAATTCTCTTAGCCAGATCTGATTTGAGGCAATGTGAGAATTCCAAAGTTTGAAGTCTGTTGCTAGAAAGTAATTTACCAAGTACCAATTTGAACGAATCCAGCCATCTAAATACCTTCTCTTCTGTATCAAATCATCAGCATGAAGTGTATTTATAACGATTGGCATGCCAAAGAAACTGTGGGCGTACCCATTTCTTACTCTTTTTTCCTCTGCAATCGGATCCTCAAGGGTTCGGAGTGATCTGTCATAAAGTGAAATTTCAGGAACTAGTGACACTGTCAAACCATTGAGCGCAATACAAGAGGCTTCTATCGCGGCGAGTTGTCCCCATCCAGTCCAATTCATTTGGACTGCTGAATCGAAGTTACGATCCATTTTGCTTGTCCTATAAACTACTGAACTTATTAAACCAAAGGGAATATCCCTATTTTTCTCATCAAAAACAGAATCAACCTCTCGAATTCCCAAGTTCTCTGATGTGCAACCTACAAGAATATTTACTTGACGCTTTAAGACCAATCCGTCGTAAATTGTCTTAAAGAATTCGTCCGTTACGAGGTCGTTAGAAGACAAGATCCATAAATAGTCCGTCTCAAGTCTTATCGCATGCATGAAGCCTTGAGTGATGTTTATGTCGCCTGAGATCCCAAAGGGAAAAATTATTGAGTGGTCACAAATGACTTCGAAGGTTTTTCTCTCTTCGTTAGAGAGTTCTATACCATTACATGAAATCATGACCATAACCTTCAGAGGTATTGAAGGATTATTCTCCGTAATTTCGCGAATCTTATTAGCCTGCTGAAGTGCCATTCCGTAGTCGGTATAACAAGGGAGGTAGACCAAGAGGGTTTCGGTCTCAGTTGTTATCTCTCTTGTGGTCATGGGCGAGAGTCTACATTGCATGGATTTAATCTCTGTAGATTGGCTTCTTACTCCGGAAATAAGGGGCTGGTCAAGTAAAGTTCACCTGTGAATCCTGGGGTTAAAATATCGAGTGCAACACAGGCATTCTTAAACTCTGATGCGGTTTGCAAGCCACTCACAGATCGACTATTAAGTCTTGGTTTTAAGATTGAGAATAATGTACGGAATTCTTTCTTTTTTATAAGTTTTAATCATAATCAAGATTTATACAATGAATTTATTCGCACTGGTGGCACAAAAGATAGGGCAGCACTAATTAGGTTAGAGCCCGAGGCTGTTTATCCGGCCCAACATAGATATCGCATTGAGAATCTTTATGGAGTCACTATTACTCCAGGGAGTTTAATTGGCGATTCAATGCCAAGGATTCCGTGGCCTTACTACTTTAATCAAAATCCACTTCAACCTGAAACAGATACGCTAGATCTGAGAATGGTCATCTCTAATGCCCTGAGTGAGGGTGTTTTTGACTTCGCGAAATGGATGAAACGCCCAATCACCCTATCTCTGATAGCTTCAAATAAAGTAAGTTCAATAAGAGAAAATAACTACAAGTTGCGCCGCAAGATTGCATTTCAAATGCCTAAAGAGGAATTGTCTGTTTACGGCGGATTATGGAACGAGAATTTTCTGACGAAAATTAGACATAGAGCAGGAGTGATTAAATTCGCACTGGAATCAAGAATATTTCCAAGTCTTTCAGAAGTTTACGGTAATTTCTTCCGAAAGTATGATAATTCTGTTGGATCAATAACCGACAAGCATGAAGTTGTAAAGAAATCGAAGTTTAGTTTAATTATAGAAAATGACAATAATTACATAAGCGAGAAACTTATTGATGCGTTCCTTGGAGGATCAATACCAATATTTATTGGAGGCGACTTTGAAAAGATTGGAATTCCATCCAAGTTAGTATTCTCGAATTTTACAAATGCTCGAGATATTTCAACAATTATTGCTCAAGTTTCTGATAATGATGTACGCGCTTACCAAGAAGGTGTAGTTGAGTGGCTTCATTCCGACCTTTTTCTTAACCATTGGGAAGGCGACCTAGTATTTGCTACTATCGCGGATGAAATCGCGAAGTATTTCAGAAATGCGGTGAAGTGATGTTCACGTATTGCCTAGTTACTAAAGGGCGTCGTGATTATTTACCGAGCACTTTAAATGCTCTCACTGTTGCCCTACAACAAAGTGACGTTCAAGTAATTTTGGTCGACAATGGGTGCCCTGAAGATATTTCCTTGATGCTTTCAGATTGGTGCTTTGCAGCGGGAAATAAGGCACAATACGTGCGTTTTGATGTCAATGACACCTCTGCCACGAGAGTTTGGAACATGCTTCGGAATTTTGATATTGACTGGATTACATTCCCCGGTGATGACGACATTATTCAACCTGAGTTCTTGCAATTTGCAAGAGAACGTATTTCAAATACCGTTGATGCGAAAGTAATTGCCTCCAGTATGCGCATCATTGATTCGAATGGAACTCCCACAGGGCTCGAACGGCGACCTTCAGAATTCCATGGTGATCGCGCACGATATCTTGCAAATGCCCTGCATGAGCCTCCTTTCTTGTTTCCGGGCATGTTTATTAAATTCAGCTCCGTCACAATGCCCCTACCCCAATCCCGGTATATTTTTGATTGGTGGCTTTCTTTAAATCTAGTCGCGCTGGGACCTATTGTCACAACAGAGGAAGTTTCGATTAATTATCGTGTGCACAGTGATCAAGAAAGTGCACTTGCGCCAAATAGGCGGAAGTACTTTGAAGCACAAATTGTGATTTCCCGTTTTCTCGAAAGTAATGTTTTCGAAAATTATCTCCACGAAATGTCGGATGATCAGAAATTTGAATTCCTCCGTCTAATCTCGAAAGACATTCCAATTTATGGAGATCTTGAATTTGGAAAGACTGTTCAAAATAATTTGTTGCTCAAAGTCATTGATTCAATGGAGGATCCAGAACGGTCCTCCGAAGTCATGGGAATGTTCGCCGCATTGAATGGAGTGTTGCTTCGCGAAGGCGAAATTAGGACGATGCTCGCAGCGACCCATTCGGGAAGTGTGAATTCAAAAGCTAATTTTTGTCTTTCAGTAGCAGATGGGACTTGTGAAATCCTGGTTCAGTACTTAAGTGCCAGCCAATCTGAAAAAAATCCTCTTCCCACCTCAGTAGTTTACTGTTCCCATTCGAATGGTCCTGGCCATTATCTGGTTGATTGTGCAGCCTTCCGTTTGAACCCAGCAGCAAGCGTCGACTTGTTAATTGTTCGTATAACTGAAACTTTAGAAATGACTGGACATTACGAATTCAAGTTGAGCCCATTTGAACGTACCCTAGTGAACCGTTTGCGTTCAGTTAAGAGCCTGGTTCCAGTAATATTGATAAGAAGACTCAAGAACATACTAAAGGGTGGCAATTCCTAATGAAAACGATTTTGCTCGCAGGCGGATTCGGCACTCGGATCTCTGAAGAGACTTCTGATAAACCAAAACCAATGGTTCTAGTTCATGGCAAACCAATACTTGAGCATGTCACGGATATATTTAGGGAACAAGGATTTAACGATTTTGTGATTGCTGCAGGATACAAGTCAGAAGTCATATTTGATTGGGCTGCAGATGCTTCAAGACGTGGACTTAATGTTGTGGCGATTGATACAGGGCTCGAAACGCAAACCGGTGGTCGCATCAAGCAGTGTTTGGATTTCATTGGCGAAGAACGCGTCTTTGTAACATACGGTGATGGAGTTGGAAACGTCAATCTACAGTCATTGTTGAAAATTCATCTACATAACGGAAAAATTGCGACCGTTACCGCAGTTCGCCCACCCGCAAGATTTGGTGTGCTCGAGAGTGAAAATGGTCTTGTTACCCATTTTGGCGAAAAAAATCAGACTGATGCTGGCTGGATAAACGGTGGCTTTTTTGTCCTCGAACCCTCCGTTAAGCAGTTTATCCATGGCGATTTGGAACCCTTTGAGAAGTTTCCACTTCCTCGACTCGTTGAAAAGTCACAATTGACGGCTTTTCATCATCATGGCTTCTGGCAGCCAATGGACACTTTACGTGAAAAGAATGAGCTTGAAGAGCTAGCGAAATCTGCTGTCATACCATGGCTTAATTTTTAAGGGACGCGAGCCACTCTTTCCATTTAATAATGCCGCTATCAAGGTTTATAGTCTGGCTTAGCAGGTTATCTGCAGTCGGAAAGTAAGATGAAATAGGTTGCGCTAGATCGCCATCAGTAGGTTGTGAGGCCGCGTTGCCATCCGAGATTAGAGCCGCGAATTCGCTCATGGAAATAATTTCTGTGCTGCCAATTTCCATGGTCTCTGTTTCATTTGAAGTTAGCGACCGAATTATGTGCATGACCAAATCCGCTGGATACATATACGAGCGTTTCGTGTTCGGATTACCTTTAACTTCGATGGGTTCGCTCTTTAGATAATTCAACATGAAATTACCGGCTGCGAAATGCTGGTCAAGTGGTAATCCTGGGCCAGCGAAGGCATAAAGGCGCAACGCTTGTGCGTTTAGTTTCTTCGATTTAATTGCGCTGGTGATATCTATTTCAGCAAATCTCTTACCGTGAGCATAAGCAGTACTTAGACTTTCTAAATGCTCAAACTCGCATAGCTCTCGATCAAAATTAGGCTCAGAATTTTCAAGTTGTGTGACAGCTCCGCTACTCAAGAATAGATACCGAAAATTCAAGTTTCTTGAGGAATCAAGAATGGATGAATTACCGAGAACAATTGATTCGTAAACATATTTTGGATCAACAGCTCCAGTCTTGGCAGAGGAAGGCGTTGCACCATTTATTATGAAATCAAACTTCTGAATTTCTAAATTTTCGTTTCTTGAGACATCATGATCGAGCCACGTTATTTTAAATCCCTCGGATGAAAATTCCTCGAAATACGCTCTAGAATTTCTAGACATTACCGTAATGTCGATTGCATGCCCCAAAAGCTGGGCAAACCCAAGTGACGCGACAATCCACCTGCCTATAAAACCAGTTCCGCCCATTACTAAAATCTTCGAATTTTCTAGTTTTGGCCATACTTCTGAGCAGGAATCATAAACATGATTTACGTCAATCGCCGGAAGACCTAAAAACATCTTGTTCAATTACTTAGCTGATCCTATAAATCTAGATACTTCTTGATTCACCATCTGCTTGGCGAGAACTGCAATATCTGTGTCCGTCGTGCAGCCTAATACTTTCTGTAATTTTGTGGGGTCTGCTGCACCGTAACTGAAACGATTTGCGCCGAATTTGTGAACATCAGATACTGCATACAGTTTTTCATCTTTTGAATCAAAATATTCAAAGACGCCCTCATTCTTGGTTGGACGCTTCACAAGTTCGACGTCCATTGCAGCTGCAGCTGTTAATAGAAATTCCTCTACAGACGTGTTTTTTCCTGTCCCGAAAACATACTCACCAGGCAAGCCTTCAGAAAGAAGCCGGTACATCCAGTCGACGTAATCAACTGCGTTTCCCCAATCACGCCTCATGCTCAGGTCTCCCAGTTGAAGTGGTTGAGCTGAGCCATATTTTCTATGAGTTAGCCCTATGACAATTTTTCTTGTAACAAACTCTGCACTTCGAAATGAACTCTCATGGGGGAAAAGTATGCCGTTGTAAAGATGAAGACCATACTTTTCTCGATAAAGTTGAACCAGGTAGTACTGGGTAAGTTTTGAAACTCCGTAAGGGGTTTTTGGGTGGAAGGTGGAAGTTTCATCTAATTTAGTGTCTGTTGATCGCTCACCAAACACCTCTGAACTGCCGGCAAAGAACGTCTTAGCTTGAGGAGCATGAGCTCTAATGGCTTCCAACTGCTCCACGGCTGATTCAATATTTACAGTCATAAATTGTTTAGGCTCTTCAAATGAAAGTGCTGTGAAACTTTCTCCCGCTAATGAAAATACAAAGTCAGGTTGTACTTGTCGTACTGTCTCTGAAAAAGCCAATTCGTTGCCGACGTTATAGATATGGTAATTAATTCGATCCCTAATTCCAAGTTCGTTGATACGCCAAAATTTGTCTGATGCACCTCGTCGGAATGTTCCATGCACTTCTATCCCGCGATCTAACAAGTTTTTTGCCAGCAGGCTTCCATCTTGCCCGGTAACCCCAATGATTAAAGCTCTGGTCATTTGACTTCACCTTTCAAATCAGCAATTTTATTTATCGCGACCTTGAATCCTTCGTAGTTGTAAAAGTGACCCTGCCAAACTTCAATTACTTTCAATCCATTGCGACTGATTATCTCAGAAATGAGTTGTTCGTTGTCTTTACCACCATCACCGATTGGCAATCCTTCACCATCAAGACCCGCTGCATCAGAAATATGCCAATGGACTATATTTTCCAGTAGTTCCTCAATTATCGCCTTTGCATCAAAGTTAAAAGCGGTTTTACCCAATAACAAGTGTGATGAATCGAGAGTTACTGGGACCCTAAATTTCTTCAACCATGCTACGTCTTCATAATCATTTACATTTGTTAATTTAATTGATCCACCGAAATACCACGCATAGGGTGGAAGCCATTGCAAAGTCAGAGGTGCTTTATCAGAGTAATATTCTTCAAAAAGTTGTTTAACTTGAGGGTAAAAAACTTCGCGAGAGATACCTATTCCGGCAAGGCTGGCCACGATTGGCACCGGATATCCTGTCGTTGCAGCCAATTTTTCTGAAAAATCTATGATCCTACTAATGCATTCCCTACTTGAATTTCTTATACGTTCATCTGAGGAGAAAGGATCGATTAATGTCGTCGAGTCAATGTAGTCCGGTAGATGAACACTAAATCGATCGCCTGAATCAAATGCGTATGAGAGCAAATCGGATGCTACCTCTTTATAGGACAGGTGAAATTCATACGCGCCTACGGGGAGAGTTTCGCGAATCGCATTGTAATCAGCGAGACGAACGGGTATTGAGATTAGGTTCTTTTTAGAGATTAAAAAGGCTTCATTTTGCACTTGCGTTTGATTGTCATTTAGATGTTGGTGGGTTAAAACTTCACCTTCTTGTAATGACATTACAAGATTCTTTTTCAAATATTGATTTATATCTGAAATTCCAATTCCAGTTTGCGGATTTCGGTATTCGAAATCTGCCATATCTAAAGGTTCTCCAACCTTTAGGTTTCTCACTGCATAAAAACTTCGACCTAAATTCTGTTTGTTTAGTAGTTCTCCCTGATTGGGAACTCTCGGTTTATTGCCCGCCGCGATTGCATCGAATTCTTTTGTGTAGTGACATAGCTTTACGAATTCTTCATAATCCGAACTGCTTGAATGATCCAGCCCTTCAGCTTGCTTTTCTTCCGTAATGTGGCGTTCGATTATCGTTGCGCCAAAGGAAAGGGCAATGAGGTTATTTTCCCAATTTTCATCATGGGAGGAGTAGCCAACTTCCCTATTCCATTTTTCTCTAAGATACTTTATATAACCTAGCGATGTATTGTGATCGGCAACAGGATAGTTTGAAATGCAATGGAGTGGTGTCCAGTTGTCAAATTTTGAGATTGCATTAAACGTGTAATCGATTTCTTCTTCATCGTGCATTCCAACTGAAATATACACATGCTTATTCGTCTCCAGCAATTGTGTGATGAGTTCCAAGTTCATTAGTTCAGCAGATGGAATCTTAAAAAAATCAAAATCTGTTGCAAGTTCTTGGAAGTCCTTTAAATCGTCTGTGGTGAAAAAAGATATCCCTGCTTCGATGCCGATTGATCGTGCAAAATCACGAAGCTCAAGGATTTGTCGAGCGTCTAAATAAGTCCGCTTAATCTGAGTGAGAATTATTTCGTCGCCAATTTCGTTGGCATTTGATGCATAGGCTGTTTTTAGGTTTCTGTATTGAAACTTGATGCCTTTGCATCCAGCATCCTTTGATTGCTGGATTAGCCGCTGGGCTTTATCCATATCTCCGTCATGATTGATGCCAATTTCGGCAATCACAGTCCTTGTCAATTTAACTCACAATCATTCAGCGGCGGAGACGTACGGGTAATTATGACAGATAAGCCGATTTTCCTTCTCGGCTTGAAGTAAACTCATAATATGAGTGAAAAAGTGCCTTTTAAGAGCTTTTCTGAAGAACTGGCTTTCGAGTTAGCTGAAATCGGCATCGAGGATGCTTTTCTCGTTACAGGCGGCGCCATAGCGCCATTCACTTCGGCTCTCGCAGAACAAGGCCGAATTCGAATGCATTACATGCTTACCGAGCAATCAGCGGGAGTTGCGGCAGAGGCTTATGGATATTTTGATGGTAAACCGGCGTTGCTAATTGTTACTTCTGGTCCTGGTGTTACGAACGCCCTAACACCTGTTGCCGCAGCCTGGACAAACTCTGCACCCATGGTCGTTATTTCGGGTCAGGCTAGATCGGGTGATGTTGCCCTTGCGAGTACGACCAATTCGCGCCAGATTGGTAATCAGCACCTAAGGACGGATCTCTTAGTGAAGTCAATTGTAAAGATTTTTCTCGAATTAGATATGCCATCTGACTCAAAAGAATTAGCAACCTTCCTTCTTTCTAATTCCACTGGTGGACGGCCAGGCCCTGTTTGGCTGAGTATTCCGCAAGATATTCAACGTGGCCCGAGCGCTAATAAGACGCTTGGACTTTGTGAAACTCCCAATCCGAATCTCAGCAACGATAATCTGTTCAGAGAAGTACTTGATAGTTTGAAGTCGTCGAACAAACCCGCCATTTTGATTGGTGCTGGCGCACGTAGTGAAGTGCGTGCAATCAAAGAATTTGCCCAGAAATTTAGGATTCCAATTCTTACGACTTGGCCCGGAATGGATCTTATTGAAGAAAATGACGAACTGTATTGTGGGCGGCCTGGGTCAATTCCAAGCACGTGGCTTCCAAATTACATTAATGTCGAAACGGACTTCTTGCTCGTCTTTGGCGCTCGACTAGATTTAGGACAGGTGGGCTACAACCCAGGCAGTTTCGCAGCTAATGCCAAGGTTATAAGGATTGATGTCGACGAAGAAGAATTTGCTCGGATACCTGAAAATAGTAATTGGGAGAACTATTGCCTAGATATTAAAGGGGTAAACCAAGTTCTTAAAGACTTAGCGTCAGTTGATCTTGAATTAGACCTTACCCATTGGTGGGAGCAGATTGGCAACTGGCGTAAGTCATACCCAAAACCTAAAGCCATTCCTCAAGTTTTCGAAGATGGAATCAGTTCGTACCAGCTGATATCGCACGTTTCCAACTATTTCAAAGAGAAAAATATTGTGACTGGCAGTTCGGGAACTTGCATGGAGATGCTCCTCCAATCATGGGAAGTTCAAGCAGGACAAAGAATAATCAATAGCTGTGGAATTGGAAGCATGGGTTTTGCCCTGCCAGCGGCGGTTGGTATTTCCGTAAAGACAGGAAATGGGGAGGTCATTTGTATTGAGTCTGATGGTTCATTTGCGATGAATCTTCAGGATTTGGTCACCATGAAGAGCATGAAGTCAGTCTTTAAAATTATAGTGATGGACTCTTCTGGCTATAAATCAATTTCTCTCTCTCAGGGCCGGCTTAAGCAGTTCGCGCATGGAAATAGTCAAGAGACGGAACTGGGACTTCCAGGGATTGAAAACATCGCAAAATCTATCGGTTTTGTAACTAGAACCATTCAAAATGACGATGAGATAGCAACCGCAATAGAGTGGTTGTCGGATCAGACGAGCTCGTCTCTATTAGTTGTTAAGGTCTCAGCGTCAGAGGATGCCCTCCCTCGACTGATTTCAAAACCGAATAGAGATGGACTCATGGAAACCCCTCCTATGAACGAGCTCTCACCAGGAATTTAATTTTTCTGGCAAACTGCGATTAGTCCAACCTCGAAACCTAAATTCTTTTCATCCGATAAAGCCTCATTGGGTTTGGTTTCACTAATACTTAAAACCTCGAGTCCGCAATTTTCTAGAAGTATTCGAAGCCCCTCGCTTGAAAAGAACTGTAAATGCTCAGAGCACCTGAGCGGGAACCACTTTCGCCACTTTCTACCGACTCGTCTTTCTGCACGCTGAACCATTTGCCAAAGATGTCTATTTGATGCAACCAGTTTGAGCATAGTTGTGCTGCTTGCTGCACCTGATCTGATTAACGGAGTGCCTGTTGGAACTTCGAAAATATAGGTTTTAGATTTCAGCTCCATTATAGTCTTCACTAGTTCCGTAGGATTATTCAAGTGTTCTAGGACGCCGCAACACATCACTAAATCGATATCCAAGCTCTTGGCATCATCTATTGTTCGAATCAATTGAACGCCTGGCTCTGGGACCACTGCCTCGTTCGCCTCAAGTAGGTACCTGGATGAGAACTTGGGCATTACGCCACCATGTCCTCCTCCAAAATCCAGGACGCTCTCCATTTTCGATGGGTCAAAACCCGCTACCTCTAAGGCGTTTAGAATTTGACGTGTTCGACCTTCTAGCCATTTTTCGCCATGATTCAAATTTGAATTCAATTCTTTCGTGTATGTAGGCTCCCAACTGTTTCTAATGGTGAAATATTCGAGACCGCGATATCCCTTATAAAGGCTTTCCAAAATTTCTGTTGTGTATGAAATATCAAACCAAGCTGAATTACAAGAAGCGCATACTCTGTACTTAGGACAAACCTGACCTACCTTCCCGGCCAATTCCAAGACCCATGGGGAGACGATTGCCGCAGAGCTTTTTCCGTGATGCTGGGCGTTACAGGCGGGACAACATTCATTTCTCTGGGTCATGAAATCTCCATATTATCTGCTGGTTGATTCTAACAACTTGAGGAATTAACTATAGTAATTGTTGAGTAGTTGCTTGAAATTTTTCGAATTTGATTTATAAACTTCAAGAGCTTGAACATTTGCTGATTTATCAATGAATTTAAGCAGGATGCCTTTCAGTTCCTCTTGTGTCATTTTACTTGAGGCACCAAGCTCTTGATCCGCCAATTCATGGAATTTTCTCGAATTATAATCAATGTCTTCAAACTTGCAGCCCATGTAATCAGCTACAAATTGAACATACCTCGCTTCAAGAGGGTGAGCCTCAAATGAAGTACCGTATTCAGAGTCCATGTCTAAGAAAGTTGTAGTGAGATACTTGTGTAGCATTTCAATATCTTTGCGCATATATGCAGCATAAAATAGTCCTGTACCAAGCCCACCGAAAACAATCTTCGAGTGAGAGGCAAGCATCGCAATGGTATTCAAAATGAAATTAGGACGGCCTCCGATAGGAGATCCCGCGAGCCTGCGGGCGCTGTATCCAAGTCCAGTATGCTCCATTTGCCCGCTAAAACCAGAGCAAACGATATTGAATCCTGCCTCTTTGTATAAATTGTAAACAACCGGATTAATGTATTCGACCCAATAAAGGCATGCGGTTGCGTTCTTTGGATCGTATTTCTCCTTGAACAGGGCAATTTGGCTCTCTGGATTCTGCTGGCTAAATTCATTCCCATGTACTGGAAAGAAAAGAACTTTGGATCCGTCTAGAGCATTTTCTTGAAAAAACTCTTTTATCTGCGCTTGCACTCTGTCATACGCATAAATGAATGGTGCACCAACCGCAACAGTAGTATTCTCATTTACGCCTGAACGAGCAACTCTCGCTGCAGACCAACTCAAATACAAATATCGACCACCTGTTAACTTACGGATACCTCTTCCTGAATCAAGTGCCCAACCATGCTCAATTGATCCTTTAATCATGCAATTGGGTTCAAGCCCTGCGTAATCAATCAGAATCTCGCGGTGGCCATACAGAAATTGTTCCGAGAACCCAACTATTGGGCCAGAGAGGTCACGGTCAATTCGCTTAAGGACGCGCTGAATGTTAGGAACAAGTTGACTCAAATCAGACTCCAGTATCGTGGAAAACTTGGGAAATTATCTCACTTAACGTACTTTAAATAGCGGCAATAACGGTTCTACCTTGAGCTTTTCTTTCAAGTTTCCTTGATCTATCGAATATTTAACTTTAGAAAGGACTTTGTAGTAGATATCAATAGACCTGTCAATGATCTTCTCAGAGTGAGCAAGAGAGATATTGTGTGTCGATAAAATCAACACTCCATTTTCGTACATTAATTGCGCAAAATAGGTCTTAATCTCGTCCGCGGTGAACCCGCTTGATGCATGCCATGTGAGAAAACTCCAACTTGGATGTCCTGACACTTTTAAAACATCCTTTAAGTCGAGAAGGTTGATTATTTCTTCTAATTTGTCTATGACTCGAGTTCCGGAACTTCCCAGCTTTCTCACAACATCACTGCTTAGATAACGGTCGATTACCTCGTTAGCTGCTGCGAGTGAGAGTAATTCTCCTCCGAAGGTACCTGAGAAGAAAACGTTCTCCATTTCATTCATTATCTCTGCCTTTCCAACGATTGCAGAGATTGGCATTCCATTTGCCATTCCTTTTCCGAAAGTAGACAGATCGGGCACAACTTCAAATAATTCTTGGGCTCCGCCATTAGAAAAACGGAAACCTGTGATTGTTTCATCAAAAATAAGCACTATTCCCTTATCTGAACAAACTAGTCTGATGAATTCGAGGAAATTTGCTTCCGGCCACGAAATATTCATCGGCTCGACAATTACTGCCGCTATTTTGCCATCGTATTGCGCAACGAGACTTGTAAAAGAAGAAAGTTCATTGAAGTTAAACTTATGCGTGAGGGCCCCGATTGATTTTGGAATACCTTTATCTCTGGTTGTAGAGGCTATGTACCAGTCCTGCCAACCGTGGTAACCACATACAAGTACGTGATCCTTACCCGTGTAAGCACGTGCAAGGCGAATGGCGCCGCTTGTCGCATCCGTTCCATTCTTTCCAAATCTGACTTTTTCAGCCGAAGGAATCATCCCTACGAGTTTTTCGGCGACGACAGCTTCGAGTTTGCCCGGTAGCGAGAGTGATATGCCGGAGGTAATTTGTTTCTTGATTGCCTTTTCAACTCCTCTGTCACCATAACCGAGAGTTACGCAGGCAAGCGCATTAACAAAATCAATATATTTGTTACCGTCAAGATCCCAGATATGGGCTCCTTTCGCCTTAGAAGCGTAAAGAGGTGAGATTCCAACAGGATACTGCGTTCTTGATTTGCTAAAAGTTTGCGAGCCGAGAGGAATTAACGCTTCAGCATGGTTCAGCCAATCTTCTGACGCTGAATATCTACTCATTTTCTACTCCCGAAATTTCGCTTGCTGACTTCAAGCCAATATTCCTGAAATCTCCGCTAAGTCTATTCTTAATTTCAGGATTTTCTTCAATTACCCTTATGACGTCTGCAATTGTGAAGGAGGGCTCTCGTCCAATTAAGGCGTGGCTTATTTTACGTATATATTCAAGATCATCTTGATAATCCAAGGTCCATCGCATTTGCGACAAATCTACTTCGTTTTCGTAGTTGGCCTTAGCAAACTCACTCTCACGCGAGACGAATCCAAGAGTTACGTGTTCACGTTCTAATGTAGATAGGTTTTCAGAAACCAATCTCGAAAAGGCTGCTGTCTTCACAATCTCAACATCCAATCCATCCGGGAAAGTTGGGGGGTTCGTATTTGAGAGGTAATCAAGTTGATCATTTGAGAAGCGATCAATCATTTCATTAATCAAAGCTGGCATGATAAATGGACAATCCGCGGTCAACCGCAAAAAATTCGTAGGATTAATTTCATCAAGAATCTGCTTATATCTTCCCGCAACGTCTGCCAACGGTCCCCTTCTAACCTCGACACCAATGGAATCTAAATATGCTACGAGAACATCGTCCGAGGCATTTACGCTTGTCGCGACGACAATTGAATCGACTTTGCTTTGTCTTACGCGATCAATTTGAAATTTGATTGCCGGGATACCGTTAATCTCCATCATCACTTTTCCCGGGAGACGAGTGGAGCTCATTCTTGCTTGAATTATTGCCAGGTAATTAATTTTCATCACCAGTTTCTAGGATCAACTAGCGGTTCGGGAATTGCTTCAAATCGGTCCCAATCCAAGTCAATTATGTTCTGAGTTGCTTGAAGAATTTGGCTTAACTGCTCGACAGAATTAGCTCCAACCACTAGTGACTCTGCCCAATTAAGTCGCATTACATATGAGATACAAAGTTGCATTAGTGAGAGATTCTCTTTCACGGCAAATTCATGCAATTGCAAGATTTGCTTCTTACATGAGATTAAGTTTTTCGGAATCTCATCTGGATTCATTAAGATAAGACCCTGTAGAAAAATTGAACGAACCTGAATCGCGCATCCCATGTCAGACAATTTAGACATTTCCTCGCCATTCGAAAGGCGGCGATCTAGAACATTCTCGGGTACTTGAAAAGTACTTAAATAATTACACTTTGAGTACGCCTCAATCGCCTGATTTCCCGAATAGCACGATACTCCGACATGTGAGGTGAAGTTCTCATCCAGTAACACACGCACCGTAGAAGCAAATCCCTCTAACTCGTAAGCAAGGGGGTCATGAAATAGAATTGAATCGACTCTCTCAATTCCGAGAGTGTTCAAGGATGTTGAGACGTACTTCTTTATGACATGGATGTCTAAGGTTGAAGATTTAGGAATTTTTATTTGAATTTTTAATTCTGAACCTAGGCTCGCTTTTCTTAATAAATCCTCTGATTGAACATAGTTTGGAGCTGTGTCAAAATCTCGAATTCCATGTGAATATCCATATCGAATAATCTCAAGCGCATCTTTTTCAGTTAGTTTCTCACTATTTGCAACACCGTAACGCTGACCGAGATTTGCTGTTCCTAGAGCTAAGCGCACTTTTTCCCTTATGACTCTTCAAGTTTGTCAGGGGTTAATGGGGTTCCGGTTGTGTATGAATTTACAAATTTCTTCCCTAGTAAATCTCCCAATAATGCAGGCGAGCAACCTGCCCCAGGACGAATTGCTCGCACGTTTAAACTTGTAGCCTCGTCACCCTTATTGACATCGTGAACGATATAAAGAGATCGACGCAGTCTTCGAGATTCTGCCTCAGACTTTTGAATTGCCCAACGTGAATCACCCAGTGCCGCACTCGCAGCATTGCCTTCTTCAACAAGCGCCTTAAACTCAGACGGCTCCATGGAGAATGCTCCATCAGCGCCACCATCGCTCCGCTTTATAGTTATGTGCTTTTCAATCGCTGTTGCACCGAGAGCAATTGCAGCCACTGAGACACCTATACCTAAAGTGTGATCAGACAGGCCCACTTTCACACCAAATGCATCTGAGAGAGTTTTCATCCTTCGAATATGAGCCTCTGATGGTTCAGCCGGATATGAACTCGTGCAAACTAGAAGGGTTAAATCTTTATTTCCTGTTGCACGAAAAACTTCAACCAACGACTCTATTTCTTCGAATTCCGTAGCACCGGTTGAGGCGATTACGGGTTTCCCTGTTTCACCCACAAGTTTGATGAGCTCATGATCTGAGCTCTCAAGTGATGCAATTTTATACATTGGTGCATTAAGAGATTCTAGAAATTCGACAGCAGTTCGATCGAATGGTGAACTAAATGGAATCACGCCTCGTTCTCTGCAGTGCTCGAATAATTCAGGGTGCCAATCCCATGGAGTCATGGCTTCTTGATACAAGGAGTAGAGCGTTCTTCCACCCCATAATTCATGTCCCTCAATGACTGAAAACTCAGGCAAATCTAGGGTCATTGTGTCTGCCGTATAGGTTTGAAATTTGACTGCTGATGCACCGGCATTTGCCGCAGCATCAACCAATTGATGTGCGCGCTCCAAAGAACCCATATGGTTTGCAGATACCTCTGCGATAAAGAATATATTTCTTGAAGCTTCAGACATGGTTAGATTATACGCGTGAATGAGTCATTGGACGAGGAAAAGTCGAAGGACATCCGAATCAGGTTGGTTTCTGAGAGTGATGCCAAGACTTTGCTCAAATGGAGAAATCTTCCTGAAGTTCGGAAATGGTCACGTAACAGTGAATACATTGACTTAACAACCCATCAAGAATGGCTCAAGAAGCGTTTATCGGACGAAGCATCCAATAATCTCATCTTTATCATTGACAATGATAATACCTCGGTCGGAATGGTGAGATTTGATGAAATTCAGTACAAAGAATATGAAATAAGTATTCTTGTTGATCCCAACTACCAAAAATTGGGAATTGCCGAATTAGCCATAAATCTCGCGATTGAACACTTGCTTCAAATTGTGGGTAACGCAAATGTTTATGCGGCAATTCATTTCGAAAATATCGCCTCTCTTAAACTCTTCAGCAAGCTTCACTTTGAGATGATTTCGAATAATGGAAACTTTATACAATTATTCAGAAGTTATGAGTTAAAGGACTCCAAGTAAGGTTTCAATTACGAGATCTTGTTCAACTGATGTGAGATCTGAATACATCGGGAGAGAGATTTCCCCCGCGTAGTATGAATCACTGACCGGAAAGTCACCTTCTAGATAATTACTTTCAGAAAATACTGGGTGCCTATATGCCGGCAAATAATTGACTTGAACATTAATTCCTTTGCTCCGCAAGGCTTCAAAGATTCTCTTTCGGTCTGAGGCAGGAACTCTCAACGGGAATAAGTGCCACATAACATCATTGAATTCATTTACTTGCGGTAAAACTAACCCCGGGACATTTCCCAAGCTTCTAACGTATCGTTCAAATATTGTATTACGTGCAGACTTAAATTCCTGTAGTCGTGAAAGCTGACTAATCCCTAAAGCACAAAGAACATCTGGTAATCGATAGTTCAGGCCGAATTCATGCACTTCTTGGTGCCAAGATCCTTGATCCAATACTTTGAAGTTTTTTGGTTCTCGAACCAAACCTTGTCGTGAAAACTTACGAGCACGTGCGAGGAGTATTGGATTTATTGAGGCAACCGCTCCTCCTTCCCCAGTCGTCATATTCTTGGTTGGGAAAAAGGAAAAAGTCGTAATATCTGCAATTGAACCGACTTTTCGGCCTTTATAAGTGCTGCCGATTGAGTGCGCGGCGTCTTCAATCAAATATATTTGATGTTTATCCGCAATAAGTCGGAGTTCATCTAGGTCTGCTGGCTGTCCTGCGTAGTCAACAGCCACAATCGCTCTAGTTTTGGGGGTTATAGCTTCTTCAACCAATTTGGGATCTATATTTCCTGTGGTCGCCTTAATGTCTACGAAAACTATTTTTGCTCCAAAAAGTGCTGCTGTTGCCTGCGTAGCAATAAATGTAAGTGGAGGAGTAATTACTTCATCTCCTGGTTTCAAATCTATAGCAGCATAAGCACAATGAAGTGCGGCGGTTCCTGAAGTAACTGAAACGCATGGCGCTCCGACCAACTGTTCTAAAGATTTTTCAAATTTTTCTACCAACGGTCCAGTTGTAAGAAAATCACCTCTCAGTGCTTGAATCACCGCATCAATGTCACTTTGATTTATCGATTGGCGACCGTATGGAATCATTTAAGAATCAATCTCACCTAAGAAAACGCGGATCTGTTCTTGGGACATCCACAGGTCATTTGTGTCGGACTGATAGGCCTTGCCTTCCGGCATTGATTCGCCTGTCGGTGGAATGTAACCCCACTCTGCCACCACTGGAGTAACTACAAAACGATCATTTAATATAATTGTTCTTCGGCTGTCGTCCGCTGAAATCATTTCTTCATGCAATTTCTCTCCAGGGCGCATACCTACCTCATCTAGGTTTGCTTGAGGCGCTACTGCCATTGCTAAGTCTGAAATTCGCATGCTCGGAATACGGGGAACATATAGTTCACCGCCTGACATCATTTCAAGTGAGTCTAGAACAAAACGAACTGCTTGATCGATGCTAATCCAGAATCGAGTCATCCGCAGGTCAGTAATTGGCAAGGGTCGCCCCTCATCAGCAAGTTGTTTCCAGAAAGGAATCACTGACCCCCGGCTTCCCATGACGTTTCCATAACGCACTACAGAGAATGTTGTGCCATAACTGTGGCTGTAATTATTTGCAGCAACAAAAAGTTTATCTGCTGTCAATTTAGTAGCACCATATAAGTTAATTGGCGAAGAAGCTTTATCCGTCGAGAGAGCGACTACTTTCTTAACACCAGTCTCAATAGAAGCGTCAATGACATTTTGGCTTCCAAGCACATTAGTTTTGATAAACTCCATTGGATTGTACTCACCGGTATCAACCTGCTTCAATGCAGCAGCATGAATTACATAGTCGACATTATGTAGTGCCCTCTTTAGACGGTCGACGTCGCGGATATCGCCAATGAACCAGCGAAGGCGAGGATCGTCGCCGATTTCATTGCGAAAGTTGTGTTGCTTTAACTCATCTCGAGAGAAAATCGCAATACGACGCACTTTGGAGTTGTCTAGCAGCTCCTTAACCAGCGCTTTCCCTAAGGAACCGGTGCCACCCGTGATTAGGATGGAAGCGTTATCCAGCAGTGACATTTATCCCTCCGAAGGGCAAAGTGATTGAATTTCCATTCCAGAGCATACCCTTGATTCCTATGAGGTTCGTTTTCCGTGCAGATGCGTCACATCAAATCGGCTCCGGCCATGTGATGCGTGTGACTACGATTGCTGAGGAAGCTATCAGCCGAGGCATTGAGTGTTGTTTTGTCGGAAGCATTGATCGGCTTCCTTGGCTAAGTGACCGAGTCAAGGCGATGGGTTTTACATCCATCATAAATAACCCTGATGAATATGTGTCAGATATAGATGAAGATGTCCTGATTATTGATTCCTACACAACGTCTCCTCATTCACAATATAACTCGTTGGCAAACTGGAAAATGTTAGTTTGTGTTAAAGATCGGTTTACCCCAGACACCAATGCGGACTTATTTATCAATCAAAGTTTAAGAGATTCAGAAAACTCCTCTTCTAACGTGCTTGAAGGTCCTAATTATTCCTTGATTCGAAAGGGGGTTGAGAAGTCAAATCTCTCAGAATCTTCAATATTGAAAGTGCTGGTTTCAGGGGGAGGGTCTGATCCATTTGGATTTGTGACGCATATGATTAATGTGTTGGATGGAATTGACTTCCCATTTGAGGTGCATGCATTCACAAATGAACTTCTTACAAGTATTCGTGAGCATAACGTGTACCTCTATGAGATTGGTCCTGAATTGGACGTGATTGCCAGTCAGGTTGACTTGGTGATCACAACCGCAAGCACTTCAAGCATAGAATTTATTGCGCGCGAGCTTCCTACGTTGATTTCCTGCGTCGTTGACAATCAACAACCTTTCTATGCAGAACTTAGTGAACTCAAATACGCCCATCCAATCGGTGTCCGTAATCTGAACGGAAATTGGAATCTCGACCGAGGTTCAATTATTACTGCAATCACTTATAATAAAATTCGAGAAGAACTCAGAAACAATATTATGGGCGTTATAGATTTGTTAGGTCCAAAGAGAATTGTTGATGAAATTGAATCGAGAGCAAACAAGGGAGAAGTACGACGATGAGCAGAAAAGTAGCCCTGATTACAGGTGTGACAGGACAAGATGGTTCATACCTCGCAGAGTTCTTGCTCGCCAAGGGATATGAAGTACACGGCCTTATCCTTGCACTACGGTGATTTGATTGATGGCGTTGGTCTTACCAACCTCATCCGTGAGGTAAAGCCAACTGAGGTTTATAACCTCGGTGCGCAGTCACATGTACAGGTCTCATTCACCATGCCTCAGTACACAGGCCAAGTCGATGCAGTCGGTGCAGTTGGTCTTCTTGAGGCAATCCGTAGCGCAGATATCGAGACTCGCTTCTATCAGGCATCAACTTCTGAACTCTTTGGTTCAACGCCACCACCGCAGAATGAGAATTCAGTCTTCCGTCCACAGTCACCATATGCCGCGGCAAAGTTGATGGCGTACTGGTGCACAGTTAACTACCGCGATGGTTATGGCATGCATGCCACCAACGGAATCCTCTTTAATCACGAATCTCCTCGTCGTGGAGAAACATTTGTAACTCGCAAGATCACTCGCGCAGTGGCTGCAATCAAGGCGGGCAAGCAAGATAAGTTGTTCCTCGGCAATATGGATGCTGTGCGCGACTGGGGTTATGCGAAAGAGTATGTCGAGTCAATGTGGCTCATGCTCCAGCAAGATAAGCCATCCGATTATGTAGTTGCCACAGGTGTTGGGGCGACAGTGAAAGATTTCGTAGAAGCATCTTTCTCACATGCAGGACTTAATTGGGAAGATCACGTAGAGACAGATAAGAAGTACATCCGTCCAACAGAGGTAGATGCACTTATTGGTGATCCATCAAAGGCAGCAGATGCATTTGGCTGGAAGGCGAAGACCCATTGGAGAGAGCTCGCAGAGCTGATGGTTGATGCTGATATCGCGAGACTTTCTTAGAACAAACTCTCTGCACTCGCCTCTAGCGAATACTTCGAACTAAACCCAATCGCACTTTTCACTAAGCTCACATCAGCACATAAGAATGCTGGATCTCCCGCACGGCGTTCCTTCTCATCTGCAACCACTTCACTATTTCCTGCCGCAGCACAAACTAGCTTGATCACTTCGCGCACAGAGCCCCCACGCCCTGTTCCCACATTCATCGCTTGTGGCAGGGTTGCTGATGAATCTGCTGCAGCTAGATGAGCACGCGCAATATCTCTGACATCAACGTAGTCACGGATGCAGGTTCCATCAGGTGTTGGGTAATCGGTGCCATAGATAACTGGTGGTTGGCCCGCTTTAAGCTTATTAATCACGATAGGAACAAGGTTCTCTACTGAGTTATCGAGTAGCTCTGGAGCTGCTGTTCCTACGACGTTGAAGAAGCGTAGGGATGTTCCGTGGTTACCTGGAAGGGCTAAGAACTTATTTACTTCGCCTTCTGCGGCAAGCTTTGATGCGCCATAGGGAGAGATGGGGTTCTTCTGATCGTCTTCCTTGATGGGGTTTGAATGATCTGGCGCTCCATAGACAGCTGCTGTGGAGGAGAAGATGAAGTGGTGGATGTTATGGGCTGCAATGAGCTCGAGCATCTTTGTTGTGGCGTGGAAATTAACCTCGAAGTACTCATCGGGCTTCTCCATTGATTCACCGACTGCCTTAAGGGCTGCGGTGTGGACGATGCCATATGGCTTGTATTGCTCGAGGGTCTTTACAAAGGTATCTGTGTCGCGGATATCGGCGACGATCAGTGGAATCTCTTTATTGTATTTCTTACGTAGGTATTCAATACGTGACTCAAGACCCTGATAGAGGGAGTCATAGATGACAACATCTTTACCGCTGGCAAGGAACTCATCTGCAACGTGGGATCCGATATAGCCGGCGCCGCCTGTGAGTAGCCATGTCTGTGTCTGCGGGGTTGTCATG
>JAHEEQ010000052.1 GCA_024640585.1 Micrococcales bacterium | reverse complement strand
CTTTGCAACGCCGCTTTTTTCAACCATGCTTTACGAATTGCGAAAACAGCCAAAACTAAAACCAAAACCATCAAACTAGTTAGAAAAAGTCGCAACGGAATTTGGGTGGTTTGAGCAGATTGCAAAGTGGCTAACAGCATTAAATCCACTCCGCCTTAAAAGTTACTTTTCCGCGCAAAATTGTTAGGGCTGTGCGACCTAGCAACTCCATGCCGTGAAAAGGGTTGTTGTGCGATTTACTTGCAGTCGAATTTTTGTCGATTACAACTTTGTGTTCTGGGTCAAACAAAGTGATGTTTGCAGGCTTGCCGACTTCGATTTCATTTCCGTGGCTTGCTACACGGCCAATTGCTGCCGGTGTTTTACTCATTACGCGAGCCACATCCGACCAATTCATCAATCCGGTTTGCACCATCACCGTGTTGACAATTGGCAATGCTGTTTCGAGGCCTACCATGCCAAAAGCGGCAGCTGACCACTCACATTCCTTGTCTTCACTTGGATGTGGCGCATGGTCAGTTGCAACAATATCGATGGTGCCATCTGCGAGGGCTTCGCGCAAAGCTTTGACGTCATCCATGGTTCGAAGTGGTGGATTTACTTTGTAAACCGGATCGTAGGTTCTAGCAGTTTCATCTGTTAGGAGTAGGTGGTGCGGTGTTACTTCAGCTGTTACCGAAATTCCGCGTGATTTTGCCCACCGAATAATTTCAACACTTCCGGCGGTGCTCAAGTGGCAAACGTGGATCCTTGCGCCAACATGTTCCGCAAGCAAAACATCTCGGGCAATTATTGCTTCTTCTGCAACCTTCGGCCATCCGCGAAGACCGAGCACACCAGACACTTCACCTTCATTCATTTGCGCATCTTCAGTGAGCTTTGGTTCTTGTGCGTGTTGAGCAATGCAGCCATCGAAAGCCTTTACGTATTCAAGAGCTCGACGCATTAGCACTGGATCGTGTACGCATTTTCCATCATCGCTAAACACTCTAACTCGGGCTGCGGAATCCGCCATTGCGCCAAGTTCTGCCAAAGCACTTCCGGCAAGGCCTTGTGTAACCGCGCCAACTGGAAAAACATCGCAGTTTCCCGATTCTTGTCCGAGTCTAAAAATTTGTTCGACCACACCTGCAGTGTCTGCAACAGGTGTGGTGTTTGCCATTGCGTGCACTGCGGTAAAGCCACCTCGAGCGGCAGCTAATGTTCCAGTTTCTACTGTTTCACTATCTTCACGACCAGGTTCTCTTAAGTGGGTATGCAAATCCACTAAACCTGGTAGCGCTACGAATCCTTTTCCATCGACATCTGCTTTTAATGAATTAGCTTTTGCGATTTGCGAAATGAGTCCATCATTAATTTCGATATCCGCATTTTCGCCACCATTGATGCGAACATTTCCAATAACTAGTTTCATTCTGCTACTCCATCATTTCCGCCAAGCAACATGTACAAAACGGCCATTCGCACACTAACGCCATTTGAAACTTGTTCAACAATTACCGAACTTTTCCCATCAGCGACCGCTGAAGAGATTTCCAAGCCACGATTCATCGGTCCTGGATGCATCACTATTCCATGCGGTGACAGAAGTTTTGCTCTGGCAATATCAAGCCCATAACGACGGCTGTATTCCATTGGACTTGGGAAAAACGCTGCGTTCATTCGCTCACGTTGAACTCGTAGCATCATCACCGCATCTGCGTCTTTCAAGGCTACATCTAAGTCGTATGAAAAATCGCAAGACCAAGTTTCAATTCCTACTGGAAGCAGAGTTGGAGGAGCAACCAATGTCACTTGCGCTCCGAGCGTTTGCAAAAGCAAAACATTGCTCCGAGCCACTCGCGAATGCAAGACGTCACCAACAATCACCACCTTGACGCCATCCAAATCGCCTTGGCCATTCTTTAGGTGTTTACGCAAGGTGAAAGCGTCTAGTAGCGCCTGGGTTGGATGTTCGTGGGTGCCATCTCCAGCATTAATTACTGAACTTGCAATCCAATTGCTATGCGCCAAAAAGTGTGGTGCGCCGCTTGCGTTATGACGAATCACGACTGCATCTGCACCCATTGCTTCCAAAGTGAGTGCGGTATCTTTCAAACTCTCACCTTTTGAAACGCTTGATCCTTTTGCAGAGAAATTGATCACATCTGCGGACAATCTCTTGGCGGCTGCTTCGAAAGAGATTCTTGTGCGAGTTGAATCTTCGAAGAACAAATTCACAACTGTGCGGCCGCGCAATGTTGGCAATTTCTTTACTGGACGATCAGCAATTCGAGCTAATTCGGCTGCGGTGTCGAGAATTTCAAGCGCCTGGTCGTGATTTAAATCTGCTGCTGAAAGTAAATGCTTCATTGGGCACCACCAACCGTGACGCTATCTTCGCCATCTACTTCTTGAAGTTTTACTGAAACTCTTTCTTCATTTGAAGTCGGAAGATTCTTTCCAACATAATCAGCACGAATTGGCAATTCACGATGTCCGCGATCAACCAACACTGCAAGCTGAACTGCGCGTGGACGACCAATTTCATTCAGTGCGTCAAGGGCAGCGCGAATAGTGCGACCTGAAAAAAGCACATCGTCTATTAAAACTACGAGTTTGCCATCGATACCATCACCTGGAATTTCGGTAGGCATCAAAGTTCTAGTTGGTTGCAAGCGCAGGTCATCTCGATACATTGTCGTATCAAGTGAACCTACTGCGATTTCTCGATTTTGGATTTCGCCTAGTTTGGATGCGATGCGATTTGCAAGTAAAACTCCGCGTGTTGGAATTCCAAGTAAAACCACATCAACCGCACCTTTAGTGCGTTCATCAATTTCATGGGAAATGCGCGAAACAATGCGCGATATTTCAGTGCTTTCGAGCACCAGATTTGGTGTAGCAGACATCTGCCCTACCCCTTCCTCGCCTCACAGGACGAGCTTTAAAGGAATTTGTTGGGCGGATACTACCAACCTTTAGTTTGCTAAATGTATGACCGACCAATTTGTCAGCCTGTCGATAACTTCGTCGACAGAAGTTTGAAAGAGTAATGCCAAAGTCTCGAGATCTGCAGCCCGGACTGTGAGCACACGACCGTTGTAATCCCCGCGCTTGTCCTGAATTGTGGCCACAAATCTCACAAGCGGCCCAATTGATTCAGCAGGCAACTGCGCCATGGCCTCAAGGTCTATCACTACCTTGCGATTTGGCCTCCCAGTTTGCGAGCGCACAGAGCCTTCTGGGAGAAGTTGGCTGACCGGCACCCCATAAAAACTTGCCAATTCCGAAAGTTTTGCAACTGTGATCGCACGGTCTCCGCGCTCATATGAGCCGACCACAACGGCCTTCCACTTGCCATTTGAGCGTTGTTCAACGGCTTGGAGGCTCAATCCCTGCTGTTGGCGGATTGTTCGAAGTCGGGCACCAAGGGATAACGAATAATCGTCTGATTTGGTGAGCTCATTCATAGTCGCAACATTACGGAGCGTAACCATGAAGGGCAATAGGTTTTATATGCCTGCTCTTTGAGAACCAATTACATGCACACGCATACCGTTTGTTGTGCCAGGAATTCCTGGAGGCACACCAGCCACAAGCACAATCTTTTCGCCCACGGTGGCACGGTTGATTTCCAGCAAAGCTTGGTCCAACTGCAACACCATTTCGTCAGTGTGCAAAACCGGTTTAACCAAGAAGGTTTCAACCCCCCAAACCAATGCGAGTTGCGAACGAGTGCGTGGAACTGAGGTGAATGCAAGTAATGGTGTCTTATTGCGATGACGAGAAGTTAATCTAGCCGACAAACCAGTTTCGGTGAAAGCAACTAAGAATGAAGCATCTACCGCTTGTGCGACCACAGTTGCAGCATGTGTGACTGCCCGGGCGGTACTTGTGGTTGGATCTTTTTTAAGTTTAGGCAAACGATCGAGTGCTTCTTCTTCAACATGTTCGATGATCCGAGCCATGGTTTCAACAACAAGAGTTGGATGGTCGCCTACTGATGTCTCACCAGAAAGCATTAGCGCATCTGCACCATCAAGAACTGCGTTTGCAACGTCGCTAGCTTCCGCACGTGTTGGACGTGATGCGTTGATCATTGAATCAAGCATTTGGGTTGCAACAATTACTGGTTTACCAACTGCACGGGCAGCTGCAACACATCGCTTTTGAACCAAAGGAACTTGTTCTAGTGGAAGTTCGACACCGAGATCGCCTCGAGCAACCATGATTGCATCGAATGCATCAACGATTTCTTCAAGATTTTCAACTGCTTGTGGCTTTTCGATTTTTGCGATAACCGGAAGACGAATTCCTTCTTCATCCATAATTTTGTGAACGTCGCGAATGTCGGCGGCATTTCGCACAAATGAAAGCGCAATCATGTCAACACCTGCACGAAGAGCCCAGCGAAGATCATCGATATCTTTTTCAGAGAGTGCCGGAACGCTTACTGCTACTCCAGGAAGATTGATACCTTTGTTGTTTGAAATTACGCCAGCTTCAACAACTTCTGTTTCGACATCTGTTTTTGTGACGTTGAGTGCGCGCAACGAGATGCGACCATCATCAATCAAAATCATGTCGCCTGGATTTACGTCTCCAGGCAATCCTTTGAAAGTTGTAGAGCATCGTTCGTTTGTGCCTTCAACTTCATCAATAGTGATTGTGAACTTTTGACCCTGCACCAAAGTTTCTTTGCCGTTTTTGAATCGACCAGTTCGAATTTTTGGACCCTGAAGGTCGGCAAAAATTCCTACTCCACGACCAGTTTCGTTTGCCGCTTTGCGCACTGCGTCATAGCGTGCCTGATGTTCGGCGTAGTCACCGTGCGAAAGGTTTAGTCGTGCGACGTCCATTCCAGACAAGATCAAAGCTTTGACAGCCTCTGGTGTTTCGGCAGATGGACCTAATGTGCAAACAATTTTGGCGCGACGCACGGTTTTTGACCTTTCGTAAGTATGTTTCTCAGATAGTTAGCGGTCTTGCAGAGGGAAGGATAGGGGCAGGAAGCTGGGTTGAGCCTGTTAGGAACCTATCTACCGCACTTGCAGCTGAGCGGCCTTCGGCAATTGCCCACACAATCAGGCTCTGACCGCGTCCGGCATCGCCAGCCACAAAAACTCCGTCAATATTCGTTTTGTAGCTCGCATCACGGTTGATATTTGTTCTCGGGTCGATTTCTACGCCAAATTGTTCAATCAAGGCACCTTGTTCTGGCCCTATAAAGCCCATGGCCAAGAAAGCAAGTTGAGCCTGAATTTCATGGCGAGTTCCAGGTACAGATTCAAATTTTCCGTCTTTGAAAACTACTTCACTAACTGCAAGAGCTCGCAGATTTCCATTTTCATCTTTCAAGAATTCTTCAGTGGTAACTGCATAAACTCGTTCTCCACCTTCTTCATGTGCTGATGAAACGCGATAAATCATTGGATATGTTGGCCATGGCGCTGAAGATGGTCTTTCATCACTTGGTCGCGGCATGATTTCAAGTTGGGTAATAGAGCGTGCACCTTGGCGAATTGAAGTTCCAAGGCAGTCTGCACCTGTATCTCCACCACCAAGAATTACTACATCTTTTCCTTCTGCAGAAATAGTGGTTTGTTCAAGATCACCTTCACAAACACGATTTGCAAGCGGCAAGAATTCCATTGCTTGATAAACACCAACTGCATCACGACCTGGCACATTTAAATCGCGCCAGGCTGTTGCGCCAATCGCAAGAACTACTGCGTCATAACGGGCAATTAAGTCTTGTGCGGTTATGTCAGTTCCAACATCTACACCGGTGCGGAATTTCACACCTTCTTCTTCCATCTGTTTGATGCGGCGATCTAGATGACGCTTTTCCATTTTAAATTCTGGAATTCCATAGCGAAGAAGTCCACCTGGGCGATCTGCACGTTCATAAACCGCAACCGTATGTCCAGCGCGAGCAAGTTGTTGCGCCGCTGCAAGGCCTGCTGGTCCTGAACCAATAACTGCGACAGTTTTTCCAGAATGACGTGATGGTGGTTGAGGTGAGACCCAACCTTCATCCCAAGCGCGGTCGATGATGCTGACTTCTACTTGTTTAATGGTGACGGGGTCTTGGTTGATTCCAAGTACGCAGGCCGTTTCGCAAGGTGCTGGGCAAAGGCGGCCAGTGAACTCTGGAAAATTGTTCGTTGCATGCAATCTTTCAATTGCTTCACGCCAATTGTTTTTGTAGGTCAGGTCATTCCATTCTGGAATTAAATTTCCAAGCGGACAACCATTGTGGCAAAACGGAATGCCGCAATCCATACAACGTGCACCTTGGGTATGAAGTTTTTCCCCATCGAATGGTTCATAAACTTCTTTCCAATCACGGATACGTACATCAACCGCACGACGCTTTGGGGTTTCGCGTCCTGCTTTTAGAAATCCCTTTGGATCAGCCACGAGCAGCCTCCATAATCGCTTCAACTACATCTTTGCCTTCGGCTTCAGCTTTCGCTTGGGCTGCAAGAACTCGTTTGTAGTCACTTGGCATAATTTTTGTGAATCGCGAAACCGCTGCTTTCCAATCGCTTAGCAGATTGCTTGCAACTTCTGAGCCAGTTTCATCGAAGTGTTCGCGAATTACTATTTGAAGGAAGTTTTGATCTTCTTCGTTTAGTGCTTCGAGTTCAACCATTTCGGTGTTTACTAATGCTGGATTTAAGTCCAAAAGATACGCAATGCCACCAGACATTCCAGCCGCAAAGTTACGGCCAGTTTTGCCGAGCACTACCACCCGACCGCCTGTCATGTATTCGCAACCGTGATCTCCAACTCCTTCAACCACCACTGTGGCACCAGAGTTTCGAACACAACAACGTTCGCCAACAATTCCGCGGGCAAAAATCTGACCGCTGGTTGCGCCGTAAGCCATTACGTTTCCTGCAATCACATTTTCTTCAGCTTTAAATTTCACATTTTCAGCAGGGCGAACAATCAAACGACCACCAGACAAACCTTTTCCGACGTAGTCGTTTGAATCTCCAAACAAACGAATCGTGATACCGCTTGGCAAAAATGCACCGAGGCTTTGTCCAGAAGATCCATGCAAAGTTATATCGATCGTGTTTTCAGCAAGGCCTTGTCCGCCAAAACGTTTGGTAAGTTCGTAACCAAGCATGGTTCCGACTGTACGATTTACGTTACGTACCGGCAGGTTGATTGAAACCTTTTCACCTTTTTCAAGTGCAACCGCTGCCAACTTGATGAATTCATTATCAAGCGCTTGCGCCAAACCATGATCTTGAGTTTGAACTTGGTGGCGCTCACCAACAATGTTCGCAGGTGTGTGCAAGATTGGAGTTAGGTCCAAACCAGACGCTTTCCAGTGCTTAACGGCGCGATCGAAATCTAGAATTTCACTTGCGCCGACTGCTTCTTCTAAAGTGCGGAAGCCAAGTTCCGCCAAAATTTCACGTACTTCTTGGGCGATATACTCGAAGAAGGTCACCACAAATTCAGGTTTACCACTGAAACGAGCTCGCAATTCTGGTGATTGGGTTGCCACACCAACTGGGCATGTGTCCAAGTGGCAGACGCGCATCATGATGCAGCCACTTACAACTAATGGAGCTGTCGCAAAACCAAATTCTTCAGCACCTAGAAGTGCTGCAATCACAACATCTCGACCCGTTTTCAATTGGCCATCTGTTTGCACAACAACTCGATCTCGTAGACCATTGATTAACAAGGTTTGTTGAGCTTCTGCCAAACCTAGTTCCCAAGGCCCGCCAGCATGCTTCAATGAAGTTAGTGGCGATGCGCCAGTTCCGCCATCGTGTCCGGAAATCAAAATCACATCTGCGTGTGCTTTTGCAACACCAGCAGCAACGGTTCCAACTCCGTTTTCAGCAACTAATTTGACATGAATTCGCGCAACTGGGTTTGAGTTCTTCAAATCGTGAATCAATTGCGCCAAATCTTCAATTGAATAGATGTCGTGATGAGGTGGTGGCGAAATCAAACCAACACCAGTTGTTGAGTGACGAGTCTTTGCTACCCACGGATAAACCTTGTGACCAGGAAGCTGACCACCTTCACCAGGTTTTGCCCCTTGTGCCATTTTGATTTGAATATCGTCAGCATTTACCAAGTATTCAGATGTAACACCAAAACGGCCAGATGCAACCTGTTTAATTGCAGATCGCTTGCTATCTCCGTTTGCCATTGGCTTGAAACGTTCCGAATCTTCGCCACCTTCACCAGTATTTGATTTTGCGCCTAGACGGTTCATCGCAATTGCAAGTGTTTCATGTGCTTCTGCGCTGATAGAACCATACGACATTGCACCGGTTGAAAATCGCTTAACGATTTGTGAAATAGGTTCAACTTCATCAATAGAAATGGAAGGTCGCAATCCAGATTTGAAATTAAACAATCCGCGAAGTGTCATCAAGCGTTCAGACTGATTATTCACTCGGTCGGTGTATTGCTTGAATACATCGTACTTACCTTGGCGCGTACTGTGTTGGAGTTTGAATACTGTTTCTGGGTCGAATAAGTGCGGCTCACCTTCGCGACGCCATTGATATTCGCCACCAATGGTCAAACTTCTGTGGCTTGGTGAAATGCCAGAAGGCGGGAACGCGACATCGTGACGTTGTAGAACCTCAGATGCAATTACATCAAGACCAATTCCACCAAGCTTGGAAGTTACGCCTGTGAAGTATTTGTCGACGAGTTCTTGTGACAAACCAATTGCTTCGAAGATTTGTGCACCACGATACGAATCAACAGTCGATACACCCATCTTGCTCATAACTTTCAAAACACCTTTGCCAAGTGCCTTGATTAAGTTGCGCATTGCTTTTTCAGGAGTTGTATCGCCTAGAACTCCTGAGCGGGATAGAACTTCAACAGACTCAAGCGCAAGGTATGGATTAACTGCCGCAGCACCAAATCCAATTAGCAATGCCACATGATGCACTTCGCGCACATCGCCGGCTTCAATCAATAGGCCGACTGTTGTGCGCGTGCGTTGACGGACCAGATGATGATGCACCGCTGAACAAAGTAGCAATGAAGGAATCGGTGCTTGATCAGCGTCCGAATCTCGGTCACTCAAAACAATGAAGCGGGTTCCAGCACGCAGTAGGTGATCAACTTCGCGACAAATTTCTTCAAGTCGAGCAGCGAGTGCCGCTCCCCCGCCTGAAACGTTGTAAAGGCCTGAAATTTTGGCAGCAGCAAAACCTGGCAAGTTTCCGTCTTTATTGATGTGCAGAATCTTCGCAAGATCATCATTGTCAATAACTGGGAAAGGCAACACTACTTGGCGGCAGTGTTCTTCGGTTGCATCAAGCAGGTTCAATTCACGACCAGTCGCTGTTGATAGCGAAGTAACGATTTCTTCACGAATCGCATCCAGCGGTGGATTCGTTACTTGGGCAAACAATTGGGTGAAGTAATCGAACAAAAGCCGAGGACGCTTTGACAAGATTGCGATTGGAGTGTCAGTGCCCATCGATCCGAGAGCTTCACCACCTGTTTTAGCCATCGGAGTGAGAATTACGCGCAATTCTTCTTCGGTGTAACCAAAGGTTTGTTGACGACGAATTACAGAAGACGCAGTATGAACAATGTGTTCGCGTTCTGGCAATTCTTCTAGATGAATAATTCCTTGTTCGAGCCACTTTGCATAAGGCTCAGCATTTGCAAGTTCAGACTTAATCTCTTCATCTTCAACAATGCGGCCCTTAGCTGTATCAACCAAGAACATACGGCCTGGTTGCAGGCGACCTTTGCGAATAATCCTGCTTTGTTCAATTTCAAGCACACCTGATTCAGATGCAAGAACCACAAATCCATCTTCTGTTACCCAAAAACGTCCAGGTCGAAGTCCGTTTCGATCGAGAACAGAACCAATCAATGTTCCATCTGTGAATGAAATATTCGCAGGACCATCCCATGGTTCCATCAATGCAGAGTGATATTCATAAAAAGCACGACGAGCCGGATCCATATTTGGATTGTTTTGCCATGCTTCTGGGATCATCATCAAAACTGAATGCGGCAAAGAACGTCCACCCATGTGTAGAAGTTCGAGCACTTCATCAAATGATGCTGAGTCAGAACCGCCTTCTGAAACAATTGGCAATACGCGAGAAATGTCTCCAGGAATAACTTCGCTTGAAAGAGCTGCTTCACGAGCATGCATCCAGTTGCGATTTCCTTTGACTGTATTAATTTCGCCATTGTGTGCAATCAACCGATATGGGTGAGCCAATGGCCAAGAAGGAAAAGTATTGGTTGAGAAGCGTGAGTGCACAAGTGCAATTGCAGTTTTCATTCTTTCATCAGAAAGATCTGGGAAGAATGGTTCAACTTGAGCAGTGGTTAACATACCTTTGTAAACCAAGGTGCGGCTTGAAAGTGATGGGAAATAAACCGCAACTTCTTTCTCTGCGCGTTTTCTCAAAACAAAAAGTCTGCGTTCTAAATCAAGTCCAGATGCGGTTGAGCCCACAAAAAACATTTCGAAGGATGGCATAACTGATTTTGCTGTAGCACCAATCATTGAATCATTGGTTGGGAGCTTGCGCCAGCCAAGAACTTCTAAACCTTCTTGCTCTGCAATTGATTCGATATGAGTTTTTGAAGCTTCCAATGCACCGATGTCGGTTGGCAAAAATGCGATACCTGCGCCGTAATTGCCAAGCTCTGGAAGCTTGAATTCAAGTACTGATTTCAAGAACTCATCTGGCATTTGCAACAGGATTCCAGCACCATCGCCAGAATCAGGTTCAGCGCCACTAGCCCCGCGGTGTTCAAGATTGGTTAGCGCCAAAAGGGCTTTGTCTACGAGTTCATGTGAAGGAATTCCGTCAAGTTTGGCTACCCATGCCACACCACAAGCATCACGTTCGTTATTCGGATCATAGAGACCCTGTGCATCTGGAGTGGAAAGGAAATCTTTGATAGCCACTTTTTCTCCCTGTCGATTAAATTCAAAACGGACGACAGTGGCCGATTAAGTGGCGAAATCTAGCAGCGAGGCAGGCGCTAGCCCAAGAATGGGTAAATGTGACTTAGGCAACTATTGCCTTATTTGTCCATTTCAACAGTGGATTGGCTCTTACGGCTCATCCAAATCCAAGCTACAGCCCCTAATCCCACAACTAAAGAAGTTATGACATTTAGACGAAGCCCGAGAATATGGTTGGCCTCATCAATCCGCAAAGCTTCGATCCATATACGACCCAAGCAATATAAGGCGACGTAAAGCGCGAACAGCTGACCATTCTTTAGAGCAAACTTCTTTCCCGCCCAAATTAAAACAAGTGCAACTGCCCCACACCAAAGGGATTCGTAAAGAAAAGTTGGGTGGAAGGTCGCATAGTCTTCAAAACCTGCGGGGCGATGTGCAAAATCGATTTCCAAACCCCATGGCAAATCGGTTGGACTTCCAAACAATTCTTGATTGAAATAATTTCCAAATCTTCCAATTGCTTGGGCAAGCACAATTCCAGGTGCTAGCGCATCCGCGATGTTTGGAAAATCAATATTGTGTTTTTTGCACGCATAACGTGATGCAACAAAGCCAAGTGCAATTGCACCCCAGATTCCAAGTCCACCATCCCAAACTCGAAGTGCGGCGACAAATCCTTTGCCATTAGGACCAAAATAAATTTGATTGTCTGTTATGACGTGATAGAGCCGGCCACCTATTACCCCAAATGGAACCGCATATATTGCGATATTGCCAATGTCGTCAGCGTTGCCGCCAGCTCTTACCCATCTCGTGTTTCCAATTTTCATAGCGACCAAAATGCCAATGATGATCGCAATTGCATATGCACGAATAGGAAGTGGCCCCAAATTCCAAACTCCGTTTGCGGGAGATGGAATTGAGGCCACTAATAGATTTTGCAATTATTTACTTAGCGTTGTCGCGAATCCATTTTTCGAATGCTTTGACAGATTTACGTGCATCTGTCGGCATTTCGGTGCCATTAAGTGCGATGTATGGAGTGCCAGGAATCTGAAGTTCGTGGAACTTCAAAGTTGACTGGCGAGCCCAAGTCAAATGTTCTGGCTTGTAAACGCAGTTACCAAATTCACCAAGTTTGTTTTCATCGTAACCAGCTACTCCAGCCCAGTCGACTAAATCTTCATCAGTAAATCCATCGCCCTCTTGAAAACCTTCGCGGCCAGTTATTAATCCATTCAGCAAAGCGAAAGATCTGGTGAACATCACTTCGTGGTACGCCTGACCAAATCCTCGGTCAATTGCACAAGCCCACGCATTGATTGCACGGTAACTTGTATGGCCCGTGTAGCCATTTGGATTTGAATCAGCATCTTGATCTAAGAAACCGGTCGGTTGGTATTGAACTTTCACAAGACCTTCTTTGGCAAGTTTCTTTACCGATTCACCGAAGTAATACTCAAAAGATGCACAAGCTGGGCACTGCGGATCTTCCCAAATAGTCAAAATGTTTGAAGTTTTTGCATCTGGGTTCATTGTCCATGCCAAGCTATCTGAATCTACAGTTGTTGGAATAGTGCCAGTGTTGTAATCAAAGTTGTACGGAGTTGAAGAAGTTGGGTTTGGATCAGATTTTGCAAATGGACCAATTTCTGCTCCAAAGGCAATGAAGACCACAACAACAACTGCAATCACGCCTAAGCCAATAGAGCGTGCAATGTTGTCTTTCCCTGATGATTTCGCCTTACGAGTTGCCATTTTCTTCCTTTGTATTCGATTCAAGCGCTAATGCTAAATGGTGTGTGAGGTTTACGCGCAAGCAGGACTGCGAGTCCGATAAATAAAGTGTCCCGCAGAATCTCTGCTGTATACCGCCACTCTTTGCCCTCTGGCGAAACATCGCCACCGCCGCCAAAGCAACCACAATCTATTGAAAAACCGCGATACCAAACCTGTGAAATCATTACGATAAACATGAGCATCAATGCAATAGTTGCGATCGAAGAAAAACGGACGAAAATGCCTAATAAAAATAGCAGGCCAACAACCACTTCAAATGCTGGAAGCGCCGTCGTGCTGAAGTTTAGAAGTGCTTCAGGTAAATACAACCTGTATGCGACTATTGCGGCGCGAGACTCTGCCGGATTTAGAAGCTTTTCATATCCTGCAAATATGAGCACTGCACTCAAAACTAAACGAGCAATTAGAAGTAGCCATTTATTTTCAAAAATCTTTTTCATTTGGCGCAACCTTCCTTTAGTTCGCTTGCAAGTTGTTTGACTGCAATTAAAGCCTCCGCGTGATCTCTTGCATCAAGTACGGCTTTGACGAATGCACTTCCAACAATCACTCCATCTGCATATTTTGCGATGTCACTCGCCTGCTTTGGGGTTGAAACTCCAAGTCCAACAGCGATTGGAAGCGAAGAAACTTTTCTAGTTCGGGCTACCAATGATTCAGCATGTGAAGACACAGATTCGCGAGTTCCAGTTACACCCATCAAAGACGCAGCATAAATAAAACCAGTAGTTGCATTTGCAACAATTTCAATTCGATTTTCTTTCGAAGAGGGGGCGACTAAGAAAATCCGTTGGACGCCAAATTTGTCCGTTGCAGAAATCCAGTCAACGGCCTCTTCTGGCGTTAGGTCTGGAGTGATGACACCAACTCCACCCGATTCGACTAATTCTTTTGAAAATTTCTCAACACCATAACGTTCGATTGGATTCCAATATGACATGACAAGTGGAACTGCTCCAGCCGTTTTGACCCGGGCAACTGTTGCCATTACATCTTTGGCGGTCGCTCCATTTGCAAGTGCCATTTCGGCTGCTTTTTGGATCGTTGGTCCGTCCATAAGCGGATCGCTGTAAGGCCAGCCGACTTCGACAATATCTGCTCCGCCTTCAATGATGGCATCGATAATCTCAAAACCTTTTTCTACAGTTGGAAATCCAGCTGGAATGTAAGCAATCAGAGCGGCACGATTCTCGCTACGCGCTTTTTCAAACGCCGCATGTAGTTGTGATGTCATTTCAACTGTCCAGTTTCTTTAAACCAAGCCGCGGCAGTTGCAACATCCTTATCGCCACGTCCAGAAAGGTTGACCAAAATAGTTGCATCTTTTCCAAGCTCTTTTCCAAGTTTCAATACACCTGCTAAGGCATGTGCAGATTCAATCGCTGGGATTATGCCTTCGGTTTGGCAAATCAATAAGAACGCATCCATTGCTTCACGATCGGTAATCGCTCGGTATTGCGCACGACCTAATTCATTTAAGTATGCGTGTTCCGGTCCAACTCCTGGATAGTCAAGGCCAGCACTAATCGAATGGGACTCGATCGTTTGACCCTCAGCATCTTGCATCAAATAAGAACGAGATCCTTGGAAAACTCCCGTCAATCCGCCGGTGATGCAAGCAGCGTGCCGACCAGTTTCAACACCATCTCCACCTGCTTCAAAACCAACAAGTTGAACTTCGACATCATCAATGAATGGATGGAAAATTCCGATTGCGTTGCTACCGCCGCCAATGCAGGCAGCGATTGCAGTTGGAAGTTTTCCAGTTAACGCTAAGACTTGTTCGCGCGCCTCAACCCCAATAACTCGATGGAAGTCTCGAACCATCATTGGAAATGGATGCGGACCTGCAACAGTTCCTAATAAATAGTGAGTGTCATCAACATTTGCTACCCAGTCGCGCATCGCTTCGTTTACAGCATCTTTAAGAGTTCGAGAGCCAGTAGTTACTGGAATCACAGTAGCGCCGAGCATTTGCATTCTTGCAACATTCAATGCTTGACGCTTTGTATCCTCTTCACCCATGTAGACCACACACTCAAGTCCAAGCAGGGCTGCCGCTGTTGCGCTTGCAACTCCGTGTTGACCAGCTCCTGTTTCAGCAATGATTCGCTTTTTTCCCATTCGCTTTGTTAAAAGAGCTTGACCTAAAACATTGTTAATTTTGTGCGAACCGGTGTGATTCAAATCTTCACGTTTCAAAAGAATTCGTGCTCCACCGGCATGCTTTGAAAAATTCTTGGCATCAGTGATTGGAGTTGGCCGGCCAGAATAAGTTTGTAGCAGATTTGTAAGTTCTGCTTGAAACGCAGAATCTTTTGATGCAGCTAGATATTCACTTTCAAGTTGCTCAAGCGCAGCCATCAGTGCCTCGGGCACAAATCGTCCACCGAATTGTCCGAAGTGACCGCGCTCATCTGGCTGTGAAGGACTCATTAATTTTCCTATCGGTGCTTTGCAGCTGGATGTGCACCAGCGGTAACTAAATCGTGAACTGCTTTTTTCGGATCTTTCCCAATGACAAGAGCTTCTCCAACTAAAACCGCATCAGCTCCAGCACTCGCATACATTCGCAAGTCATGTGCATCTTTGATGCCACTTTCAGCAATTTTCACAATGTGATTTGGAATGTGTGGGGCAATTTCCATAAATTGTTGGGGATTTACTTGCAATGTTTTCAAGTCGCGATTGTTCACCCCAATTACTTCTGCTCCTGCATCAATTGCTCGAGTCACTTCTTCTTTGTCATGCACTTCAACAAGTGGAGTTAGCCCCAAGCTTTTTGCACGCTCAATCAAACTTGTAAGTGCGTTTTGATCAAGGGCGGCCACAATCAGCAACGCAAGGTCAGCACCGTGTGCGCGGGCTTCCCAGAGTTGGTATGAAGAGACAATAAAGTCTTTTCGCAAAATAGGAATAGACACAGCTTTGCGAACCGAATCAAGATCGGCGAGTGTGCCTTTGAACCTGCGTTCTTCGGTCAATACCGAAATCACGTGTGCGCCGCCATCTTCATACAAACTTGCAAGGGCGGCTGGGTCGGCTATTTCTGCCAACTCACCTTTTGAAGGACTCTTACGTTTCACTTCCGCGATTACGCAAACGTCATCACCTTTAAATACAGGAATAACCGGAATCGCATCATGAACTTTATCGACCATCGCCTTGAGATCATCAAGGCTGACGAGCGCCTGGCGGGCTGCCATGTCTTCTCGCACACCTTCGATGATGTCATCCAAAACGGTCATGCACCAAGCCTAACCAAGTTGAAAATTCCTTCAGAACTTGGGAAAAATTGCAACGAATTTGGCGCCACCGAGGTTTGAATGCGCAGCAATTGCCCTACCACCCATTTTGCTAACCAATCTGCCAACTAATGCAAGTCCAAGACCAGTGCCAACTTCACGAACCCCGGCGTACCTCGAATGTAAAGCTGCAGGTTCGAAAGCAACTTCGATGTCACTGTCGGTTAAGCCAGGACCATCATCTTCAACCACAATTGAAATTTCGGTTGCCTCGCTCATCACACTCAATTTAATGTGACCGTCCGAAGGCAGAATGCGTACTGCATTTTCCATAAGGTTATCGATTATTTGACGTACTCGAGTTTGATCAACATTTGCGATAGCTGAATCAGCAGAAATATTTGCCTCAAAATTAAGACCAGTCTTATTGCACCGCAGTGACCAGGATTCTGCTGCTTCTTTGGCAATTGCATTCAAATCAGTTTCAACTGAGTTGTATTTGAAATCTACTGCACCGGTTCTCGCTAAATCCAGTAAATCCGAAATCAATCTATCTAGCCGTTCAGTTTCACTCGCGATTAGTGCTCCAGCGGCTGCAGTACCGTCACTTTCAATGACACCGTCGCTCAACGCTTCGGCGTAGCCCTTAATAGAAGTCATAGGTGTTCGAAGTTCATGTGAAATTGACATGAAGAATTCGCGTTGACGGTCTTCACTATTTGCAAGGTTTGCAGCCAAGTAATTCAAAGACGCCGCAATCTCTGCAACTTCTTTTGCACCTTTCAATTCAACATCAACATCGCGATCACCCGTTGCAATTCTTTGCGCAGCAATTGCGGCAATTTGCATTGGCTTTGCGATTCGACGTGCAACTAGCCATGCAATTAAACCGGCAATCACAATTCCAAAAGCCAGCGCAGTAATCATCTTGCTCATCAGTGCACTTGCTGGTGCATCTGCTGCATTGTCTCGCTGAACCAACACAATCGCTTGAGTGACTGTTAGGGGTCTACCTTCTACAAAAAATCTTCCCTCATCGGTTGTGAAAACGCCTGAGATTTTGTTTCCATTCAAGAGCAATTCTACATCTATATCTGAAAGTGGTTCTGGCACTGCTTCCCCTGAAATCACCGGAATCACAACCACACCAGGTCCAAGTTCACTTCGCAAATCACCGCGGCCGTGCGCATGACCCATTGAGTTATTTTGGAAAATTAATTCCACAACCACATCTGCTTGCTCGCTCAAAACTTCCCTAGCCTGAGACTCGGCAGATTGCCGAACCAAAGGATAAGCAAAACCAATACCCAAAACCACCGCTGCAATCACACTTAATGCCGATGCAATCCAAATACGGGTCATCAAAGTTTGATTCTTTGCTGATGTTCCAAGCAGTTTTAATGGCTTATGTTCAACCTTGCCACCATCGAGAAGGCGTGCCACTTAATTCTTCTCCGCGCTATAACCAACGCCACGCACTGTGCGAATAAACGAATGATTGTCGCCGAGTTTTGCTCGCACTTGTGCGATATGCGTATCAACCGTTCGATGCGATACATAAGCGGCATATCCCCAAACCTCACTAAGCAATTGTTCGCGAGTAATAACGCGGCCAGGTCGAGTCATCAAGTATGCAAGTAGATCAAATTCAGTGGCCGTGAATTCCACTTCTTCACCATCGACCTTAACTTTACGAGAAGCACGATTAATAGTGACACCATCCAAAGTCACCGCGTCTTCACCACCCTCTGCCGAACGCAGATTTCTGCGAACTGTTGCGCGCACCCTTGCAACTAATTCACGTGGGCTAAATGGTTTCGAGATGTAATCATCCGCACCCATTTCAAGTCCCAATACCCGGTCTACCTCTTCGTCGCGAGCTGTGCAGAACAAAACAGGTGTCCAGTTGTTTTCGGCTCTAATTGTTTTAACAATTTCAATGCCGTCGAGCGATGGCAAACCAATGTCCAAAACCACAGCCGCTGGTTGGAGTTCACGGATTGCTTTCAAAGCATCGTTTCCATCATGAACTACGTGAACACCAAAACCGGCTTTTGCCAAATACATTCGCTGCAAATCTGCAATCGCTTTATCGTCTTCAACTACGAGAATCAGTCCATGGGTTTCATTTGTCATGGGATGAGTTTCGCAAATTGATGGTGAGGGTTTGACCGAGGAAATGTTCGGGGAGTGTCAGGAATTAACAATTAGGAGCGTGGGTACTGACCAAAGCCAGCCATTTGCATAACTTTTCCGACTACACCGCTGATCACAAATAGCGCCACACCTGACCAAAAGGTGACCGAGGATTCGAGCAAGATGCCTGCGCCGCCAACCACGAATGCAATAAATGCAATAGTTACAGCCGCCCAAGCCGCAGGTGTATTGCCGTGATGAGAACGCTTCTTAGACATATGAACTCCTTTAAGTCACCCAATTCTAGAGAGTTGGGTCTTCCCCTTGATCAATCTTGGTCCAATTTGAGCCGTTTTCACTCTTGGTGTACTTGGTGGCAGATTGCCACTCGAGGGCCGCGCTCGCGCCCATAGCTCCAAGCCAAACATTCACGTTGAAAATCAGAGCAACAAGTGCAAGTGCTCCAACTGGAGCTTCTGAATTGGAAAGTGAGACATAAGCAATATGGCAAACCGCAATTAGGTTCAAAGCGATTATCGCGAAAAAAATTATGCGTGCCACTTTGTTTGAACTAATAATCGCTGCCAACACACCCGCAATGTTTACCGTCCAAATGGTTACAGCAAATGAAAACTTACTAAGTTCAAAAATGTTGCTTAGTAGCAGTATGAGAAGACTCGAGATTGCAAAAACTAAAAACATTTTTGGTTTTGACATTATTTGAGTTCGCGAATCGTGTTTGCGACTGCAATAGCCTTCAATACGGCTGACGCTTTATTTATGCACTCTTGATGTTCAGATTGCGGGTCGCTGTCTGCAACCACACCTGCGCCTGCTTGCACATACGCCTTGCCATCTTTTATCACTGCTGTACGAATTGCAATTGCAGTGTCCATGTCACCCGCGAAATCCAGATATCCAACACAACCACCGTAAACGCCACGACGTACTTCTTCTAGTTCTTCAATAATTTCCATCGCGCGTGGTTTTGGCGCTCCAGACAGAGTGCCAGCTGGGAAAGTTGCTGCCAATAAATCGTAGGCTGATTTATCTTTTGAAAGGTTTCCCTCGACCGTTGAAACAATGTGCATCACATGCGAATACTTTTCGATTGACATGAAGTCCGTAACATCAACAGTTCCGTTGTCACATACTCTGCCAAGATCGTTTCGACCAAGATCTACCAACATCAAATGTTCAGCTCGTTCTTTTGGATCTGCCAATAAATCTGCGGCAAGAGATGCGTCTTCGTCGGTTGTTGCACCGCGTTTGCGAGTGCCGGCAATCGGATGCATCATCGCGCGACCATGATTCAATGTCACAAGCGCTTCTGGGCTACTTCCCACCACATCAAATGCAACAACAGATGACAACTGTCCATCTTTTGAATCAATGGCTGGAAAGCGGAACAAGTACATGTACGGACTTGGATTTTGCACTCGCAAAACTCGATATGTGTCGAGAGCTGAGGCAGAGGTTGCAGTTTCGAATCTTTGCGAAACCACAATCTGAAACGCATCACCTTTGCGGATGTATTCCTTGCATTTTTCAACACTAGCTAGGTAATCAGCAGGTTTTGTGCGGTGTGAAAACTCTGGGGTTGCGTTGCTATCCCAAACAGTTGCAGAACTCATCGCCGTTGAGCTTAAATCAACTTTCATTTTTTCGATTCGCGCAACAGCATCTGCATACGCGTCTTCCATCCGCGCATCCGTATTGTCAAAATTGACCGCATTCGCAATCAGCCAAACGCTTTGGTCCCAGTGATCTAGCACTGCTATGTCTGTTGCAAGCAACATTGCAGTCTCTGGAATTTGAAGTTCATCGATAGTGTCGACTGGAAGTTTTTCCCAGCGCCGAACTGCATCGTATGCGACCAGCCCAACCATGCCACTTGTAAGTGGCGGAAGACCTGGAAGTGGTTCTGTATGAAGTGCTGCAACTGCGTCGCGCAAAGTTTCAAGCGGATTGCCAGATGTTGGTGCACCTGCCGGCACATTTCCAACCCATTCGGTTTGACCATCACGACTAGTCAACATTGCCCGCGAATTCACACCGACAAATGAATAGCGTGACCAAGTGCGACCATGTTCGGCTGATTCAAGTAAGAAAGTTCCGGCACGCTCACCTGCAAGTTTTCGGTAAAGACCTACTGGGGTTTCACCATCCGCTAATACGCGAACAGCAACTGGAATTACCCGACGAGTTTTTGCAAGCTCTGCAAACTCTGCAAGTGTTGGGCGAATCTCGCCATTCAACTGGTATTCGAGTTTCATTTCTCACCCAAAATCAGACCCGCATCAAAACAAGTCTTATCTCCGGTGTGGCAAGCGCCATTTGTTTGTTTTACTTTTAACAAAATAGCATCACTATCGCAGTCATGCGAAAGTGAAACAACCTCCTGCGTTGCACCAGAGGTTTCACCTTTGATCCAAAGTTGCGCCCTTGAGCGAGACCAGTAGGTCGCTTTTCGAGTTGATAAAGTCAACTCAAGCGCTTCACGATTCATCCAAGCAAGCATCAAGACATCCCCGCTTTGCTCATCTTGAGCAACAGCAGGAATAAGCCCATCTGCATCAAACTTAAGTGAATCTAAATTCATGAGCGCATTCTGCCTTAATCTATTTGTCTCACGGTGAGACCATTTGCGGCCAAATCTCGCTTAACTGATTCGATTGAAATATCGCCGAAGTGGAAAACGCTCGCGGCAAGCACAGCATCTGCTCCTGCTTGCACTGCTGGTGCAAAGTCACCCACTTTGCCAGCTCCGCCCGATGCAATCACTGGAATTGAAACAGCCTTGCGAACCAGCGAAATCAGTTCCAAATCAAAGCCATCTTTTGTTCCATCGGCATCCATTGAGTTGAGCAGAATTTCACCGACGCCAAGTTCGGCCCCTTGTTTCGCCCAGTCAATCGCATCGATACCGGTTCCTTGGCGGCCACCATGTGTCGTTACTTCAAAACCGGAAACTGTTTTAGCTCCGCCTTTGACTCGACGTGCATCAACCGACAAAACAATGCATTGCGAACCAAATCTGTTTGCAGCTTCCTTTAAAAATTCTGGCCGAGAAATACTGGCAGTATTTATTCCCACTTTGTCGGCGCCATTTCGTAGCAACTTGTCTACATCATCAACGGTTCGAACCCCGCCACCAACCGTGAGGGGAATAAAAACCTGATCTGCAGTTCGCCTAACCATTTCGTAAGTGGTTTCGCGATTTCCACTAGAGGCAGTAATGTCCAAGAAGACTAATTCGTCAGCGCCAGCTTCACCATAAAATTTTGCAAGTTCTACTGGGTCGCCTGCATCACGCAAGTTCTGAAAGTTGACGCCTTTAACTACTCGACCAGCATCAACATCGAGACAAGGAATAACGCGGACAGCTAGAGTCATAAGGAAATTTGCTCCATTAATGCCAATGCATCTTCCAATGCGAAAGCCCCTGCATACAGAGCTTTACCAACAATCGCACCTTCAACACCGATTTCGGTAAGTGAGGCAATCTCGCGCAAATCATCAAGAGACGAAACTCCACCACTTGCCACTATTGGCTTATTTGTTCGGGCGCACATTTCTCTTAAAAGTTCCAAGTTCGGTCCTTTAAGTGTGCCGTCCTTGGTGACATCTGTTACGACGTAACGCGCGCACCCATCTGCTTCGAGACGTGCAAGCACTTCCCACAAATCTCCGCCTTCTTCGGTCCAACCGCGCGCTGCCAAAGTTGTTCCGCGCACATCTAGACCAACTGCAATTCGATCTCCCCACTTATCAATTGCGCGGGCGCACCAATCTGGATTTTCTAGCGCTGCGGTTCCGAGGTTCACGCGCGTGCAGCCGGTTGCCATTGCAGCCTCGAGAGAATCGTCGTCGCGAATTCCACCTGACAACTCAACTTTGATATCCATTTTTGATACAACATCAGCAAGTAATTCCCGATTCGAACCACGACCAAAGGCTGCATCTAGATCTACAAGATGCAACCACTCAGCTCCTGCTCGCTGCCAAGTAAGAGCCGCTTCAAGTGGGTCGCCGTATGAAGTCTCACTACCGAGTGCGCCTTGCACCAATCGAACCGCTTGTCCATCTGCCACATCAACTGCTGGAAGTAATTCCAACTTTCTCATTAGCTCAAACCTTTCAGCCAGTTTTGCAAAATATGTAAACCTGCATCGCCACTTTTTTCTGGATGGAACTGCGTGGCCACTAGCGGACCGTTTTCAACCGCCGCTACAAATTTATTTTCATACTCACACCATGTAACTAGTGGCGCAACGGTTTTTTCGAGAGTATCGGGCATCAACCATTTTTTGACGCCGTAGGAATGCACGAAATAAAACCGCTCATCTTCGACCTCTGCAAAGAGCTTTGAACTATTTGGAACTTCAACCGTGTTCCATCCCATATGCGGCAAAACTTCTGCATCCAGTTTTTCAACCACTCCTGGCCACTCGCCAAGTCCTTCAGTTTCAATTCCATGTTCAACGCCTAGTTCAAACAAAACCTGCATCCCAACGCAAACTCCAAAAACACTGCGTCCTCCTGCAAGTCTGCGACCAATAATCTCGCCACCTTTGTATTTGTTAATCCCTTGCATGCATGCATCAAATGCGCCCACACCAGGCACGAATAATCCATCAGCATTTAATGCAATTTGGTAATCAGAAGTTAGAGTTACATCCGCGCCGACATGTTCGAGCGCGCGTTGAGCAGATCTAACATTTCCAGAACCGTAATCAAATACGACAACTGATGGCGCTGGACTCATTAGTCGCCCAAAACACCTTTAGTTGATGGCACTCCATGTACACGTGGATCGAGAGCAACGGCGGCGCGAAGAGCACGCGCTACTGCCTTGAATTGGCATTCAACAATGTGGTGCGCATTGCGTCCGCTTAGTACGCGAATATGTAGTGCAATTTGCGCGGCCGAAGTGATACTTTCCCAAATGTGCTTGGTCAAAGTTGTGTCGTACGAACCAATCAATTCAATCAATTCAGGTTCTTCGTGCACTAAGTACGGCCGACCAGAAACATCGACCACAACTTGGCTACATGCCTCATCTAGCGGAACCATCGCATCACCAAACCGACTGATGCCAACCTTGTCACCAAGTGCTTGTTTCAATGCTTGTCCAAAAGCGATAGCGGTGTCTTCGACCGTGTGGTGGGAATCAATGTGAGTGTCACCCACTGTTTTGATTTTCAAATTAAATCCGCCATGCTTTCCAAGCTGACTCATCATGTGGTCAAAAAATGGCACACCAGTTTCAACTTCAACTTCGCCAGTGCCATCTAGGTCTAGTTCGAGAACGACGCTGCTCTCTTTAGTGGTGCGTTCGATACGTGCGGTGCGACTCATTAGAGGCCTTTCACTTCGAGTAATGCTTTTTTCAAAACTTCCATTTCGGTTGCGGTGCCGATGGTGATGCGAAGCCAATGCTCTGGGCCGACTTCGCGTACTAAAACACCGCGATCTACAAGCGCCTGCCACGCTGCAGAGCGGTTTTTGAACTGCCCTAACAATACAAAGTTTGCATCTGAATCGGACGTCTCAAATCCATTTTGAACCGCCCAATTCACAAATTCATCTCGAGAATCTCGAATAAGCTGCAAATCCTTTTGCAATTCACCGGCAAATGACAGCGCAGTATTTGCAACAACTTGGGTCAATGAAGACAAGTGATAGGGCAATCGCACAAGTTGCAATGCCTGCACCATTTCTGCCGATGAAATCAAATAGCCAAGGCGAACTCCCGCGAGTGCAAATGCTTTAGACATAGTGCGCGTCACCACGAGATTTGGATGGGCTGCAACTCGAGTTACCGCAGATTGCACACCATTGCGACGAAACTCTGCATACGCTTCATCGACCACAATAATTGTGTTTGGCGCAGTTTTTAAAACCACATCGAGTGCCTCTAAATCCAAGGCCGTGCCAGTTGGATTGTTTGGACTAGCTAAGAAAATCACATTAGGTCTGTGAATTGACATCGCGGACAAGATTAAATCTGCATCAATCGAAAAATCTTCGCGCCGTGCCACCGCTACGAACTCGGTGTTTGTGTCGCGCGCATATTCTGCATACATCGAATAAGTCGGGCTAAAGGTTAAAGCCTTGCGACTAGGTCCACCAAACGCCTGCAATATCTGAACCATAATTTCGTTCGAACCGTTCGCCGCCCAAACTTCGTCGTGCGAAACAGTCACACCTGTATCTCGAATGATGTATTCCGCCAGACCAGAACGCAGCTCCACCGCATCCCGATCTGGATATCGATTAAGACTAGATCCAATTGCAGCAACATTGGCTGCGATTGCCGAAATCAGTTCGGTTGGTGGTGAATATGGATTTTCATTTGTGTTGAGTTTCACCGGTACATCAATTTGTGGCGCGCCATATGCACTTACATTTTTTAATTCATCACGGATAGGCAAACTCATTTTGCATCCTTAAAGCGAATCTGCACTGCTTCACCATGACCTGGCAAGTCTTCTGCATTGGCAAGTGCCACAACATGGTGTGCGACTTCAGCCAACGCTTGTTCGGTGTATTCGATTACATGCACTCCGCGCAAAAATGTTTGCACACTCAAACCTGAGGAATGGCATGCACAACCTGCAGTTGGCAATACATGGTTTGAACCCGCGCAGTAATCTCCTAATGAGACTGGTGAATAGTTGCCAACAAAAATCGCACCGGCATTCACAATCTTCATTGCGACTTCAGATGCATTTTCAGTTTGGATTTCTAGATGTTCCGCGGCATACACATTCACAACATCAATTCCGTGGTCAAGGTCTCGCACCAAAATAATTCCGCTTTGCACTGCGCCTAATGCTTCGCGAATTCGCGCCGAATGCTTTGTCAATGCCACTTGCTTTTCTAATTCCAAAACCACAGCCGCAGCCAGATCTTCACTATCTGTCACCAAAACAGATGCCGCAACCACATCATGCTCGGCTTGACTAATTAAATCTGATGCAACCAAATCAGCTCGCGCAGTTTTGTCTGCCAAAATCGCAATCTCGGTTGGACCTGCTTCTGAGTCAATACCTATGTGACCCTTTAACATTCTTTTCGCTGCAGTCACATAAATGTTTCCAGGGCCAGTCACCATGTTGACCGACTTCAAACCTTCGATGCCGTACGCGAACATCGCAACAGCTTGCGCACCACCCGCTGAATACACCTCAGTCACACCGAGCAAACCGCATGCAGCCAAAATTGTTGGGTGCGGAAGTCCGCCAAATTCTTTTTGTGGTGGTGATGCAACCACCATGGATGAGACTCCAGCAACCTGTGCCGGCACCACATTCATCACAACTGATGACGGATAAACCGCGCGACCACCTGGAACATATAGACCTACTCGCTCAACTGGTATCCAGCGCTCGGTGACTTTTCCTCCATCAGCAACCTGTGTCGTAACATCCAATCGACGCTGATCTTCGTGCACAAGTCGAGCCCTGCGAATTGATTCCAAAAGCGCATCTCGCACCAATGGATCCAAACCAGCAACCGCTGAATCAATCGCAGATTGCGGAACTTTCAAACTAGGAGCCAAAACTCCATCAAGTTTCTTCCCCCAATCCAAAACCGCCTCGGCTCCTCGAGCCTTAACATCTTCGACAATTGGGCGGACGATTTCGATTGCGCTCTCAACATCAAGTCCTGCGCGCGGCACCACCACACTGAGCTCAGCGCTCTCATTCGTGCGTAAATCAATGGTGCGTATCACTCTCATATTCTAGTTTGAGATGAGAGTGCTCAAATCTTGAGAAATTGGTGAAAACTACTCACGCAATCATGGTTAAAAATGTGCCATCTGGATCATCGTTGTCTTTGGACTCAACATCTTCATCATCTTGTCCACGAAAAACCAATACAACCTGTGTGGCTAGTGCCCACAAAAACAACGCACCAACAGCGCGAAGTTCGAGATTAGAAACCCGGGTGTATTGATCAATCTTCTCGACTGGAGATGCAAGGCCGCCAACAAATACAACCAGCCATGACAACACGGTTGAAATCACGGCAACCAAAATCTGAAACGCAATCCCAGCGCGATACCAAGATTTCGCGAAACTAAATCCAAAAACCAAACCGACAATCAGAGCCGGACCTGCAAACCATAAATCCATGAAGAAGAAATCAGAGTTCTGCGTGACGAAATAAACGCACTTCCCTTTTTGATAGTAGCAATCTGGTCGCGGAGAGAATAAGAACCAAACCAAAAACAAACCAAAAGCAGCAACTGGCATCAAGGTTAATGCCGCCCGCTGCTCTTTCACTGACTCAATCAACTTAGACAATTTGGTCCTAACAAAGCTTTCAGGTCGGAGAATAAACCATCTTCGGAATTTACGCGGAACTTATCTTCGAGTTGAATCTTGGTTACGCGAGAAAAATTGAGCACTTTCAAAATTACGATGGTGTCGCCAGGGTGCGCAAGCAAGATGTTTTGCATCTTATGCATAGTTTCTTCGTTCATGACTTGAGTGTTCAAAGAAATCGTGATCGGCTTTGCTGCGCGCGATACATCAATCATATTCATCTCAACCGCAGACAACCGGAAATCTTCGTCGCCCTTTTGCACACGCACTCGAACTGACACAACAGTGTCTTCAAGTAAGCGAGGTGCAAACAATGCATAAACTTTCTGATAGAAGTTGACTGTGACTGAACCATTCATGTCTTCAATCACAACAGTGGCCCAAGTCTCGCCATTCTTCTTTGCAACCCGGCGCTGCACACTTGTTATGAGACCCGCAATCGTGACGGTGTCGTTGTTTTCCATTTCCAACACTTCAATCGTAGAAACATCTGCCGCATCGGAAAGCAAATCTTCAATACCAGCAAGTGGATGGTCGGACACATAAAGCCCAAGCATTTCCCGCTCAGATGCGAGCAAGAAATCTCGCTCCCATTCATCAGTCGAAATTTGCAAAGTCATACCGAAAGTCAATTCATCTTTTGCTTCTTCAACCGGCGCCGAATCGAACAGCGAAACATTTCCTGCCTCACGTTCACGCTTCACCGCGGCAATCGCGTCCACCGCTTCCACATGCACATTTATAAGCCCACGACGAGTTTGCCCAAGCGAATCGAATGCACCCGCTTTGATCAGGGACTCAATCAAACGCTTATTTAAAACCGAAAGTTCAATCTTTTGCAAGAAGTCAATAAAGGATGTGAACTTTCCATCAGATTCACGCGTCGCAATAATTGAGTCGACCACGTTCACGCCAACATTTTTGATTGCAGTCAGACCAAAACGAATGTCTTTTCCAACCGAAGCAAACTCTGCCCGAGATTCATTCACATCGGGTGGCAAAACTTTGATGCCCATATGTCGGCATTCATTCAAATAAAGCGCCAACTTGTCGCGATCATCTTTCACAGAAGTCAAAAGCGCTGCCATATATTCAGCTGGATAGTTCGCCTTTGCGTATGCCGTCCAATACGAAACCATGCCGTATGCAGCCGAATGTGACTTGTTGAACGCGTAGTCAGCGAATGGCTCGAGAGTTTCCCAAAGTTTTGCGATTGGCTCTGCGCCAAAACCACGAGTCTGCATACCTTCTTCGAATCGCACGAATTCTTTGTCCAGAATCTTGCGGTCTTTCTTACCCATCGCACGTCGCAATAAATCTGCTTGACCAAGTGTGTAGCCAGCTAGCTGCTGCGCCACTGCCATAACTTGCTCTTGATAAACGATTACGCCGTAAGTCTCGCCAAGAATTGGTTCTAAAGCGGTTGCGATATCTGGATGGATCGGCACAATCTCTTTGCGACCATTCTTGCGATCTGCATAATCGAAATGCGCGTTCACACCCATCGGACCTGGGCGATATAGCGCAATCACCGCGGATATGTCAGCGAACGATGTGGGAACCATCGCCTTCAACAAATCACGAATCGGACCACTATCTAGCTGGAATACGCCGAGAGTGTCTCCGCGCTTCAACAACTCATAAGTCGGGCCGTCATCAAGCGGCAACTTCTCAAGCACCACATCAACGCCTTGATTTAGTTTTATATTGTCGAGGGTGTCGTTCAAAACCGTAAGGTTTCGAAGTCCCAAGAAGTCCATCTTCAATAGCCCGAGCTTTTCGCACGCGCCCATATCGAACTGCGTGATGATTGCGCCATCCGCAGCGCGGCGCAAAATCGGAATCACATCAAGAAGCGGCTCAGCCGACAAAATCACACCAGCCGCATGCACACCCCACTGCCGGCGCGCACCTTCGATACCGCGCGCAATATCAATCACGCGTTTTACGTCAGCGCGCTCTTCATACATATTTCGAAGTTCTTGCGCTTCTTTGTATCGCTTATCTTTTGGATCGAAGACTCCAGCGAGTGTAATTTCTTTACCCATAACAGCCGGAGGCATCTTCTTGGTGATCTCATCACCAATCTTGAAGTCATAATCCAAAATGCGCGCCGCATCTTTAATTGCCGCCTTCGCCTTCATAGTCGAATAAGTAATGATCTGCGCGACCCGCTCTTCGCCATACTTTTCGGTCGCATATTTGATAACTTCCGCGCGACGTCTATCGTCGAAGTCCATATCAATATCGGGCATTGAAATACGTTCAGGATTCAAAAACCGCTCAAACAAAAGTCCGTGGAAAATCGGATCAAGTTCTGTAATACCAAGCGCCCACGCAATTAGCGCACCAGCCGCCGAGCCACGGCCAGGACCTACTCGAATGCCGTTCTCTTTCGCAAAACGAACTAGGTCTGCAACCACAAGGAAGTAGCCTGGGAATCCCATGTTCGCAACCACGCCAAGTTCGTATTCCATACGTTCGTAATAGGAAACTGGAACTTCTTTACCCAAATCTTTAAACCGCGCCTCAAGACCAGCTTTCACATCGATAGCTAGTAAATCGTCTTGTGTCATGCCTTCTGGCGCCGGAAAACGCGGAAGCAAATCCTGACCTTCGGTGAACGAAACATTGCAGCGCTCTGCAATTAACAAAGTGTTGTCGCAAGCCTCTGGTACATCCTTGAAAATCGCCCGCATCTGCGCCGCGCTCTTAACATAGAACTCTTGCGAGTCAAATTTGAATCGCTTAACCTCACTAAGCCGAGATCCGGTCTGAATGCAAAGCAGCGCATCATGCGCTTGCGCATCCTCAGCTCGCACGTAATGCAAGTCATTTGTTGCAACCAGCGGAATATCCAAATCACGCGCTATCCGAAGCAAACCATCTCGCGTGCGTTTTTCAATATCGATGTTGTGATCCATTAACTCAACAAAAAAGTTTTCACGTCCGAAAATATCTCGATAGTCCGCAGCTGCGGCCACCGCGCGGTTGTAATTGTCTGCCAACAACCACTTTTGCACTTCACCAGACGGACAACCAGTCGTGGCAATCAATCCCTTGCCATACTTATCCAGCAAATCACGGTCATATCGCGGCCATTTTCCGTACTGCCCTTCGAGCCAAGACAAAGAACTAATCCGAAACAGATTGTGCATGCCTTCGGTTGTCTCTGCCCACATCGTCATGTGGGTGTAGTTCAACTTGCCAACGCCAGTGCCACCACCATCTTCAATGTTTCCAGTTCCAGCAGCATCAAACTCAAAAGGCGCTTTATCAAAACGACTACCAACAGGCATGTAGTAGCCCTCTAAACCAATAATTGGTTTTACGTGCGCCTTCTTCCCTGCTTTGTAAAAATCAAATGCACCAAACAAATTGCCGTGATCAGTAATTGCAATTGCTGGCATCTCCAAACGCTTTGCCTCAGCAAATAGCGCCTCAACCTGGGCATGCCCATCCAACATGGAATATTCAGTGTGATTGTGGAGGTGCACGAAGCCATCGTTAATGCCAGACACCGGCCCTCCTAAGACCTACTAAAACTTCTAGCCGAGCTAGCCGTCGGGGGCAAAGATACAACTCGAAGTTCACATTTCAATCAAGACACGTATTCACCTCTTGAGATTGTCACAACACTCGTTACTCTCAACCCTGAGTCGAGGGGATATATGGATATCAAAGTTGCAAGTTTCCGTTGGGGTTTAGAACATTTAGGCCATGACAATCCAGATTGGATTGCGCTACAAAGGGTATTAAATGAATTTACACGGGACGATATTGAGCAATCAAAACTCAGGGATTTAGTCGAGTGGAAAG